>JAUVEF010000027.1 GCA_030594905.1 Methanosarcinales archaeon | reverse complement strand
GGGCTTATAAAAATTTCGAATAGAAAATGGGTTGAAGAGATTATAGAGAGTCCTGACCTGGAGCCGGTGTAGATGCCGGATGAGCTAGAAAACGGGACCACCATCTTTATCGACGCCAATATTTTCCTATACGATATTCTTAATCACTGGAAATATGCTGAATCGTGCAATCGTTTCTTGGAACAGATCAATATGGGCGAATACCGCGCTCTAATATCTGTTATAGTATGCAATGAAGTTTTTCACAGGTTATGATTGCTGAAGTTGTTGAGAGATACAAAATAGAGCCAAAATCCGCTGTGAAATATTTGAAGAAGAATTGGGAGTCTGTGAGGGAGTTAGGCAAAGCACGGGATGCCATACTGAACATCAGCGCGATTGGAAATTTGAAGATCGTTGGAATAGATTATGATGTATTTGGCATTGCTCTTGAATACTCCGAACGCTATGGCTTGCTATCGAATGATGCCATACATCTCGCAACGATGAAGAAGCACGGAATAACGAGCATCGCAACCAATGACCGGGACTTTGAGCGAGTAGAGTGGCTCAATATCCAAAAGCCGTGAGAATTGTTCGGGGGCTGCGGCAGCAGCAGAGATGGCGGTGCGTTTGTGCGCCGCCGGTCTGCTTCTTTGCTCGGATATGTCACTCTATCCGGAATTCATCGCCGTTTTCGGGCGCTACCGCATCAACATGATGTTCCGAAATCCATGATGCGAACTTGCCGGGGTTGTTGCCATGCATCACAAAC
Source organism: Methanosarcinales archaeon (assembly GCA_030594905.1). The sequence goes on along the minus strand of JAUVEF010000027.1, from coordinate 9,601 downwards.
ACGAGCTCACCGCCAAGGTCGCAGAACCTGCGCACGATCTCCTTTAACTCACCATCTCCGCAGTGAGCAGAGAAATCGTACTGCTCCACCTTCATGCCCAGACGCAGTACCCGCTTCCCGATGGTTATGTGGCGGTGCTTGAGTGCATAATATCCGTTGGTGCCCTCGACCTGATATCCAGTCAGCAGAATCTTGCTGTGCCGATCATCGTGCAGTTTGTTGATGTAATACAGCGCAGGTCCGCCGTTTAACATCCCTGCGGTTGTAACGACGACAGAAGCCTCTTTTAACAACTGTGACCGCTTGTTTGGCCTCACCGCAGTAGCGTTGTCGAACGCTTGCTGGAGCGCGCTTGAGTCTCGCAGGTATTCAGGGTACTGAATCATCATCCTGAACACATCAACGCCCATTCCATCAACATAAGGGTGCAGTCCGTGTTTATACAACACCAGCAGGATTTCCTGCGTTCTTCCGATCGCAAAACAGGGTATGACCACATTTCCACCCTGTTCGATCGTTTCACGTATCGAGTCAACGAATTCATGCTCCAGTTCATCTCTTGGTGTGTGATCGGTGCCGTAATACGTGCTTTCCATGACCAGGATGTCTGCCTTTGGCTGCTGGTCAGCACGGTTCAGCAGACGTGTGTCTGAGAGGTTCACATCGCCGGTGTACAGAATCCGCATCCCGTTTTCAGACTCCAAGAGGATCGATGTCGAGCCGGGGATGTGTCCTGCATCATATAGTTGCGCGGTGTGCTTGCCGCACTCAAACTCCTCCCTGTAGTCAATGGTGCAGGCATTTCGCACAAACTCATGGATATCCTGGGCATAGAACGGCGGCACATGTCTCGCACGCTCAGCGATCGAAAGCGTGTCTTTCGCCAGAAACGCTGCGAGATTCTTGGTAATCGGCGTAGAATAGACCTGCGGGTGTACATCCATGATATTCGGCACCAGTCCGCAATGATCGAGGTGACCGTGCGAGATGATGATCGATTGTGGGCGGACTCCGTTAAGCGGATATGATGGTAAATGATCCTGCGACTCGCCCGGTTTTATCCCGTAGTCAAGCAGAATTTCATCGTCAACCAGAACTGCGGATCTGCCGACCTCCATGCACCCACCAAGAAACCGCAATGAACAACCCATATTAAATAAGTGAGCGCTTATGACTGATTAAACATGTGGTGCAACACATAGGTTTAAGTCTGTATTGCTATGATTATGTATATCGGAAAATTGGCAAATCCGATCGTATGCCGCTATAGCTCAGTTGGTAGTAGCGCGTGGCTGTTAACCACGAGGTCACAGGTTCGAGCCCTGTTGGCGGCGTTCATGGGCCCGTAGCTTAGCCAGGTCAGAGCGCTCGGCTCATAATTCTTAAATGAGAAACCGAGCGGTCCTGCGTTCGAATCGCAGTGGGCCCATCTTCCAAAAACCTGGGGGTTATGCTGCTTTTGTCTGGTAACTCAAGTTCAAAGATCGACCCCCACCCAGAGGGGCGTCTCGAAGGTCGTCTTTCATGGCATGAATCGTCTTGTGATTATCTTGTTTCATGATGTTTCTGTACGTCTGAAACATCGCCCATGAGTTCAACCGGACTCACTCAGGATTTACTGCCATTGATACGTTGAACCCTTTGCAGTTCCACGATCTTATTTAGGTTATACTTGTACTCGAGCCGAACTTCGATCCTCCAAGCCCGCGCCTGCCCGCAGAATCCCTGATGCACCAAAGCGATGTGCTGCGCCTGCCCCGAGTGGCATCTGTTGCCACCAAAAAACCCCGGAGGTCGTAACACCAGCAACTCACAAAAAAATAACACCACGAGGGTCTTGTAAAGAATCTCCTTACAAAGCCCTCGAATTTCTCACATCTCACAAACGCTTACGTAGCCGTCTCGCCTGCCGCCGTTCCTTCTCCTGCCTCGGAAGCGTCTGCGATATCCGAAAACGCCCTGACCGACTTGAGCATCATGCCGACCGTGAAGTGCCGTGCTGTGATCGCGTTTGCCGGACATGCGGATGCGCATGATCCACAGCCCTTGCAGAGCGTCGGGTTGATCTCCGACTTCTTTGCGGTGTAGGTGATCTCCTCGACAGTCACCGTGACATCCTGCATGGTTGGTGCCTCGTACGGGCAGACCGTGACACAGGTTCCACACCCGATGCATCGCTCAGGATCGACCACGCTTATGTTGCCCATCGTTTCGAGCGTATCCCTGGTAAGGATCGTGCACGCCCTTGATGCAGCAGCAGAAGCCTGCGCTACCGACTCGTCGATCAGTTTTGGCGACTGTGCAGCTCCACAGAGGAAGACACCGTCTGTTGCAAAGTCTACTGGTCTTAGCTTGATGTGCGCCTCAAGGAAGAAGTTGTTGCCACCAAGCGGCACCTTGAACTGTTCTGAGAGTGTCACATTGGATTCCGGAGTCTCTGTCGGTGCACTCAGCACCACGAGCTCTGTTGCAATCTCAACATCCCTGCCAAGTAGGTGGTCAAAGACATTTACAACGCCGTCGCCGACTTCGGGTTCCTGATCTTCGGTGTACCGCATAAAGAAGATGCCAAGTTCCCTTGCCTTGATATAGAGTTCTTCCCATACGCCGTACGTCCTGATATCCCGGTAGAGTACATAGATGTTGGTGTCGGGACTTTCCTCTTTGATCCGGATCGCATTCTTAAGAGCATTGATGCAGCAGACCCGTGAGCAGTACGGACGCTCGTCGTTTCTTCCACCTGCACACTGTATCATCACGACCGTCTTTATATCCGCATCAAGACTCTTCTCAAGCATCTCCTCAAGCTGCAACTGGGTGACCACGTTCTCGTACTTTCCGTAAGAGAAGTAGCCCTCCGGCTCAAACTCGTGTGCGCCGGTTGCGATGATCGCGGCGCCAAACTCAAGCTCCGTTCCGCCTGTAAGCGTTGCCTTGAAGTTGCCCATTGCTCCTGACACGCTCTCCAGCATGGTTCCGGTATATGCAGTGACCAACGGGTTAGCCTCCACTTTAGCCACCATCTCACTTAGCACATCAGATGCTTTCTGCCCGTTGTGTAGCTTCTTGATGCTCCGGAGCATCCCGCCGAGTTCTGGCTCCTTCTCGACAAGCGCAACCTCAAAGCCGTTGTTTGCAATATCAAGTGCGGCAGTCATGCCCGCGATTCCTCCACCGATCACCAGCGCAGACTTGGTGAGCGAGAGTTCCTGCGTGTAGAGCGGTTCTGCCAGGCTCGACTTTGCGACCGCTATCCGCACGGTATCCTTTGCCTTGACCGTTGCCTTCTCTGGCTCGTTCTGATGCACCCATGAGCAGTGCTCCCTGATATTTGCAAGCTCAAAGAGGAACGGATTGAGTCCCGCATTCCGACACGTCTCCTGGAACAGCGGTTCATGCGTTCTCGGGGTACATGATGCGACCACAACCCGGTTGAGGTTGTGTTCCTTGATCATCTCCCCTATCCGCTCATGAGAGTCACCGCTGCACGCATAGATCTCTTCTTTAGAGACAACGACACCTGGAAGCGCGCCTGCGTACTCAACGACATCAGGCACGTCCACAACATTGCCGATGTTGATACCGCATCTGCAGACCACGACACCAATCCTTGGTTTGTCTCCGTTGAGTGGTATCTCATCAGGATATTCTTTTTTGGTCACGAGTGTGCCGCGCGCGCCCGCGAGCATCGCTCCTGCCCTTGCTGCCGCGCCGCTTGCGTCCGCCACCGTGTCAGGAATGTCTTTCGGACCCTGTATGGTACCTGCTGCAAAGATTCCGGGCACGCTCGTCTCGACCGGATTGATCATATCTGTCTTGATGTTTCCGAACTCGTCCAATTCGATGCCAGCCATCTCTGCGATCTTTTTAGTCTCCTCAGAGGCGGTAAGCCCGATGGAGAGCACGATCACGTCGAACTCTTCGCGTTCGATCGCTCCTTCCTCGGATTCGTACTTGACATAGACGTTATCTGTCACAGGATCGATGTCCACGCCATTTGGTCTTGATCTGATATACCTGACGCCTGCGGTCTTTGCTCTCTGGTAGAACTCCTCAAAGCCTTTCCCAAACGCCCTCACATCAATCACAAAGATCGTCATATCCAGCGTGGGGTCGTGCTCTTTTGCGACCATCGCCTCTTTGGTTGCGTACATGCAGCAGACTGCAGAACAGTACGGGTTACCGATCTCAGGGTTCCTTGAACCGACGCACTGGATCCATGCGATGCGCTTTGGTCTTGATCCGTCCATAAGCTCGATGTGCCCTTCTGTCGGACCTGATGAGCTGAGCATCCGTTCAAACTGCATCGACGTGATGACCTTCGTGTGCTCGACATGGTACTGCTCAAGCTTGGCTGCATCAAATGGCTTGAATCCGGTGGTGAGGATGATTGCGCCAACCGGAATATCGACCTGCTTGTCCTTCTGTTCGTAATCAACCGCGCCTGCCTCACATGCTTTCGCGCAGTTGCCGCATTTACCCTTGGTCAGGTACAGGCATCGTTCAGCATCGATGACCGCGATCTTTGGCACAGCCTGCGGGAACGGAAGATAAATCGCCTTGTGCTTTCCGAGCAGTTCGTTGTACTCATCAGGCACTTTCACAGGACATTTGGCAAAACAGATCTCGCACCCGATACATTTGGTCTCATCGACGTAACGGGCTTTCTTGTTAACAGTAACCGTGAAGTTGCCTTCCTCGCCGCTGATGCCAACCAAATCGCAGTACGTCATCAGTTCAATGTTCGGATGTCGCTCGGCATCGACCAGTTTCGGCGAAAGCGTACACATAGCGCAATCCATCGTCGGAAATGTCTTGTCAAGCTGCGACATCGTCCCGCCGATACTCGGTCCTGACTCGATTAAATAGACCTTGATCCCGCTCTCTGCCAGATCCAGCGCCGACTGGATGCCTGCGATGCCGCCGCCGATGACAGCCGCCGCACCAACCTTATCGCCAGCCATTACTTGCCACCTCCGATCTTCTTCATAAATTCATCGTTCGTAATGTAATTCATGTCAATTCCCATCTCCTCTGGCGTAAAGCCCATCGAAAGTCCGAGCAGCTGGGAATAATGCAATACAGGCAGATTGTACTCACGTCCGAACTTCTTCGCAATCTCAGTCTGCCCGACATCCAGTTCCAGATGGCAGAACGGACACGCATCAACGAAACAGTCAGCTCCTGCCGCAATCGCATGTTGTACCTTCGCTTCAGCCATCTGCAGCGCAGTGTCAAGCACCGCGGTTCTTGCACCGCCGCCTGCACCGCAACATGCAAGTTTATCTTCGTAATCGATCGACTCCGCGCCAACCGCTTCCACCAGTTCATCAAAGAACCGGGGGTTTTCCGTGCTTCCGAGATGCCGTTCCTTCGACGGCTTGATCAGGTGGCAGCCGTAGTGGACTGCGACTTTCAGGTCAACAGGCTTGACTACCGCCTCTTTGATCTTATCGACACCGACCTCGCTGTGCAGGAATTCTATGATGTGGCGCACCTTGATGGTTCCCTTGAACTCGTGCCCGATCTGCTTCAAGATCTTGTTTGTAGCCTCTCGTTCCACCTCGTCTTCTTTGAGGATGTTGTTAGCATCAACAAGAGATCCGAAGCAGCCGTTGCAGACCGTCAGCAGATCATAGCCCAGTTCTTCAGAGAGAACGACGTTTCGTGCAGCTATCGAAAGCCACGTAGCTTTATCGAACGACCTGAAGACTCCGGGCGCAGGACAGCAGCTTGCACCGGGTAGTTCCACGAGTTCGACACCCAGCTTCTCAAGAGTCTTTTTTGTGGCAATTTCGATGCCCGGATACCGGTTGGGCATTATACACCCAAGGAAAAATGATAATTTTGGCATGATACTCACTCCTTTGTCAATTCATCGAATTTCGTTATCTCGATCAGCTTATGCACTTCGTCCAGACTCTCAGGGAACCTTTGCACCGTGTATGGCATTTCCTCGAGTCCAAGCTTCTTGCGCTTCTCTTTAGCATCATCGTTTATCGGCACCGCATGTCCATACTCAATTACGAGTTGTGCCACAGCCCTGTGCTTTGGCAGCATGATCCCGTTCTTGACTGCGATTGTACGTATCTTTAAGAGAGCGTCCACGTTCTGCACACCCTGCGGACAGCGTTCCTGGCACTTGTAGCAGGTAGTACAGTACCAGAGATACGGGCTGTTGAGCACCTCGTCCTTCATCCCGAGACTCGCCATCCGGAGAATCTTCCTGATATTGTACTGTGCCTCCAGATCTGCCATGGGGCAACCCGCGGTACAACCAGTACAGTTGAAGCACAGGGTGATCTTCTCAGCACCGGGCTCCTCACTGATCTCTTTTATGAAATCATGATCCAACTCGGCGGTTTTTATTGTATCCATTATTCAGTAACCTCCTTTCCAATGTTCGACTATCTCAAATTGATTATCTTGATGTTGCAAGTGTTGTATCTATGACAGTAGTCAGCGTCCGGATAACCATAATAAAACGACCAAGTATAATTAGATATCCGACCCATACCCGGGTGCACCGGATGTTTTAGACACATATTAAGCACCTGCCTATTCGTTATGGTTTTACCATGCGGGTAGTACTAAAACATTTCGATGTTGAGACGCCGCACTAACGCAATGATTGACGCATATACCAAGATCACGTCGTATCCGTATTCAGCGGACTTGGTCCGATCTTCCGGATATCTTCAGTGAAGTTGCTGACAACCTCCGCAAAGCGGGCTCCTTCACTCGCAGATACCCACTCAAGGCGCAGCCGGTCATCCAGTCCGAGATGCTTGAGCGCTTCTATAGTGTTATTGATCCTTACCTCGGCATTCACGTTCCCTTCGATATAATGACAGTCTCCAATGTGACAACCCATGATAAGTACGCCATCGACTTTGTCCTTGAACGCCTCAAAGATGAATGCGGGTTCGATCCGTCCGGAACACATCACCCGGATGATCCGGATGTTTGTTGGGTACTGGATCCGGCTGACCCCTGCAAGATCAGCACCGGCGTACGAACACCAGTTACAGCAGAACGCCAGTATGCTTGGTTCGAATTCTTCGGTCATTGTGTGATACCTCGTGTTTCGTGTTGTGGTTGCACCCTTTAGTCAGACTCTGCTTGCCCGGTGGTTGGCTGACAGCGACACCGCCGTGCCGCCTGCGCAACCATTATCCTGCCCTCGACTGCGCAATTACACAGGGATGCCCGGGCGCGCGTCCGCAAGACGCAAACTCGGCGACGTTTTCGGAAGCGACATCGGTAGCGTTGTAGACATTATCATATCCAGGTGCAAGGTTTATTCCATTTTAGTATGCCCATGATAGTAAGATATAGTAAAGGTTACTCTGATCAGGCGGGTTTTGATGCCCTGGCAATCATACAATCGAGAGCGCGGGAGCTATGCTGGATTCGGGATTGCAGTTTTGTTGTGGAGTTATGCATTGGATCATAAAGTCTTTCGATTGATCGAAATATTTAAGTACTATTACTTAGCTATGTAATATCAGACAGGTTGATAAAACGACCGGTCTGAATAAACGGAGGTAAACAACATGAACAACCCCAACCAGAACTACGAACAGAACCACAACCCAAACGGACCGCTACAGGAGAATGACCCATCCCGGGCATATCGCGCAGATGTCGATTCACACGACCGAAAGTGTTATCCGGTTTGCCTGCAATTGGATCAACCGAGGTGAGTAATATGGGCGTCGAAGAATTGATGAGAGAAGTTGTAGAACAGCTTGAGAAACTGATCACCACCAAAACCATCGTCGGCGAGCCGATTACGGTGGCAGGCAAGACCGTGGTACCAATCAGCAAGGTATCATTCGGATTTGGAAGTGGTGGTGGCGAGGGCAAGCGTGACGAGGAGAGCGGTTTTGGTGGCGGTGGCGGTGGCGGCGCAAAGATCGAGCCGGTCGCATTCCTTGTGGTCTCAGAAGACGAGGTTAAACTGCTCCCGGCGACAGGGAAGGGTATAGATCTCGGAAAGATTGTTGAGGCTGTGCCTGAAGTCGTGGATAAGATAAAATCCCTGAGAGAAAAGAAGGGTAAAGGGAAGGATATGGTAAAAGATGAGGACGCTGAGCCGGAAAAGTCTGTAGACGAGGATTGAGGGGGGCGGTATCTTGCACCCTTTTCTTCTCCTTTTTTTATTGCTTATTGTATCAACTCTTACGCTTGCGGTGGTGCTTCTGCTCGGGGTTCCGTTCGTCTGCCGGTTTGAACTGAAGAGAGACTATGGCGGGGATCCCGTGCAGAGTATCGAGGTGCGGTGGCTGTTTCTATCTCGCGTAATCGATGATTTCACCACCACAGAGGGGGAAGACCGGAAAGAGGAGGATGCAGGGGAGAAAACAGGGAAGGAAATGGACGCCAGGCGTGTCTTTGAACTGTTTCGCACGCTGCACCGTCCTGTTGCCACGCTGGCGCGGAGGGTGGTGCAGAGAATCGATTTTGAGGAACTTTCATGCCGCGTAACATTCGGACTCGATGATCCCGCCGATACCGGCATGTTATCCGGGTTCCTGTACGCAGTTTCCGCCCCACTGACCCGTTTTCCCGCGGTCTCGATCCGGTTGCATCCGGTCTTTCATGAGCCGGCATTCGCGTACCGCGTCAGGGGTTCGCTTAAGGTAACGGTTGGGCGGATGGTTATTCCTGCAATCTTGTTTCTGTGCGACAGGGGGGTTCGCGGGGTGATCTGGGGGCAGGTCCGTGGCTGGTATCTTCTGAGGGTACGACCCGGGCAGGGGACGCGGAAGCACTTGCCGGGCGGTTGTTAGCCAGGGGTGGCTATCGTATTTTCTGATTTTATGTATTGCTTATTGCAAACAACTTTGCAACACAAAGTCTTATGTACTACAAACTCCTTTACGTTACTGTACGGAGGTGCATCATGACACAAGAAATCAATCTATTGGAACTCGAGAAGAGGGTATATTGTGATTCCCAGCAGGATGGGTTGATGGAAGTCATAATGGGACTGATCCTAATGACTTTCGGAGGGTTCTTCTATTCTACCGTCTTTGCGTTCTATATATTGTTAATAATATTCTCTGGAAGGATTGTGGAATTCGTCCGGAGACGGTACACATATCCGCGGATCGGGTTTGTCAAATTACATCAGGAAAATCCAAAGGATGCCTTGACTGGCGTCTTTCTCTTCGAGTTTGCAGTTATCGTGATCATATTCACGTTGATCTCTATCTTTGGCGATGTGAAGGATTATTCCCAGTGGGCGAACTGGGCGCCATTGTTCTTCGGGATGATCCTAGTCGGACCCTTCGCCCATACAGCATCCAGATCCAGGAGCGTCCGTTATTATGGATATGCAATTCTGTCAGTGATTCTGGGTCTATTCTTTACTTTGATAGGATTTGGATCCGGATGTACCGGATTGATACTGTACCTGGTTCTCATAGGGGGATTTCTATTCCTCGGCGGTCTGGTCATCTTCATCCGTTTCCTGCGCAAATATCCGCTGCCGGAAACGGAGGTGCGTGATGGCAGCAAGTGATTCCTGCAGCGAAGATCTCCACCCCATCGCTGGAATCGACCGCTTGATCCACGAACCAGCGCGGCTCATGAT
>JAUVEF010000115.1 GCA_030594905.1 Methanosarcinales archaeon | reverse complement strand
CATTGCCATTGCCACCAGCGGGTAGTTCGACGCTCCCATACTTGCCGCCACCGCCAGGAGTAATAATCACTTTTCCTTCTTGAAATGCCCTGATCGCACCTATAATCCGCGGGTCTCCGCCCAGACTCGCTATATCAGCATCCACCAGCACAGCAATCTCACTGCCGGGTTTTTTTATCAATTCATTCCACGCGCTCTGTACTGTTTTAGTGTACGGGCTTGAATGCCCAAACGCAAGAGCAATAATCTCAGCAAGCGGGATCAAATGAAGATATTCGGGTCGGTGATCCGGATGCTTTGGTTCCGGGAGATCAGCGAGTTCGTTTACCCTGTCGCGAACTCCTTTTTTGATTCTTGCACCGCATGTGCATTTCCATTTATTTATCAGACATTCCTGGAGAGTGTATCGCTTAAAACATCGTATACATGCAGATTCATTGTATTTTCCTTCCTCTGGAAACATTCCGACATTCAACACTGGTTTACAACCGTTCTTTCGAAGGATCGCTTTTTCCAGATCGCCAAACGTAATACCTGGCATTTCGAACCGATTAAACTCACGGGCGAGTTTGTTGGGCCATGGTGAGTGAGCATCTGAGTTTGTAAGGAAAGTCAGGCGGTGCAATTCTGAAATCCGGTCTGCATAAGATGTGTCTGCGCTCAAACCAAGTTCCACAAATGAGATATATCCTGCAAGGTCCTGGTAACAGTCTTCAAGCGAATCGTGATACGCATACATAGCAGTCCACGGTGTAAAGGCATGGCAGGGTCCGATCATGGCACCGGCATCCCTCGCATACTCGGCGATCTCTGCGCCACCCAGCTTCACAGTGGGGCGCCCGTCGGCATCGATGTCACGGGAATGCTTCATGAACCGCTCACGCAACTCTTCCGCTTTGGAGATAGACGGAACAATGAGCAGATGATGAACCCGGTGAGCACCTTCGATCTCTACCGTAAGCACAAAAGACGTATCGTTCAATGAAAATATCCCATCTGACTCTGGCAATCTCTTAACCTGGTCCAGCCATTTTGCATGCAGGCAATCCCCAGTTCCGATTAGGTTAATCCCTTTTTTAGCTGCTTCCCGTGCGATGGTTGGAATATCCATCTTGTTAGATGTCGCCATCGAGTATTTTGAGTGTATATGCAGGTCTACATTGACGTTCATGGTCCTGTTGTAGATCGGTGGGCACACTTATATAAGGATTCGTCTCATATTTCATATCTCGTAGCATTCCAGAACAATTGAACTCATGGAATACAAAAATAGAAGAAACATAGAAACATAGGAGAATTAAGATATGCCAGATTTTAGAGTCGTTGTTTCAGACACAAAAACAGGAAAAGCATACCAGATAGAAGTATCTGGCGCGTCTGCCAGCACATTCATCGGAAAAAAGATCGGTGGCGAGGTCGATGGAAATGCGGTCGGGCTTGCCGGGTACACACTGAAGATTACAGGCGGATCTGATAAAGGCGGATTTCCGATGCGCAACACGCTTCCCGGATCCATGCGGAGAAAACTCCTTGTAACCGGAGGATGCGGGTTTCATCCGAGCGATGGCGGTCTTAGAAAGCGGCGATCGATCAGGGGATCTGAGATAGCCGGGGACATTGTTCAGATCAACACAACAATCGCAAACTATGGTGCAACGCCTGTTGATTCACTGCTTGGTGATGATTCGGGAGCGGCTTCGGATGCAAGTTCAGGCGGAGAATCATAACCGGTATGTTTGACTTTATGAAACTTTTCGGAGACGATCCTTTTGAGCGGTTCAGGCGCGGGGTTGCCGCACACGAGCAGGGGAAGTTGGATGTGGCAGAACGCGAGTATGAACGTGCCATATTTTTAAATCCGTTCGTTGCGCAGTTTCATTCGAATCTCGGGGACCTGTTCCACCAGCAGGGCAAACTCGATGATGCGAAAGATACTCTCGATGAAGCGCTGCGCATCGAGCCGAAGAATGCAGCCATACACAACAACTATGCCGTGATCATGGAGGAGCTTGGAAATCTGGATGTGGCAGAGAAGCATTTCAAGCGCGCGATCTTTCTTGATCCGGAATACGCCCACGCACGGGTCAATCTTGCAGACCTGCTGAGCAAACGGCACGAGTATGTGAAAGCCGAGGTCGAGTACTGCAACATCCTCTCCGCGCATCCCGAACATGCGTACGCGCGCAAGGGCTTTGCGATGATGCTTAAGAATGCGGGCAGGTATGACGAAGCAATCCGCGAGTTGCTGGCATTATTGCAACAAGCACCTGACGACGCACATTTACATACGCTTCTTGCCATGACCTATCACCTGTGCGACCGGCTCACTGATGCAAGAGGCGAGTACGACACCAGCCTCAGGCTCGATCCGAATAATCCTGTGGCGCACAACAACCTTGCAAGTCTGCTTCAGGACCTTGATCAGACAGCAGATGCCGAACATGAATATCGAGTGGCGATACGGCTCGATCCAAACTATATTCTTGCAAGAGAGAATCTTGCACGGTTGCTGTACGAAACAAACGATGAAAAAGCGGAATACGAGTATAACGAGATTCTCCGCATCCAGCAGGATAATGTAAACGCATGTATCCATCTTGCAAGGATTCTGCTTGGGAAACGGAGATATGTGGAAGCAGCCGAGATGATCGTAAAAGTCGGTGAGTACGATCCCGGAAACGAGGAACTGGCTGAGATGGCAAAGTCGATTAAGGAGTTATCCGAGGAGGCTGCCAGAAGCGCCGGGGGTGGTGGTGGCGATGGTGATGACCTGCCCGCGGCTGATAAAGCCCGTGTTGATGACGACCGTGCTGAACCCTGACGATGCCTTTTTTGTCGAGACTTTTCATAGTATATCACCAGCCCCGCCTTGGGGGGGGGCATTTCTTACTCGCCATATTTTCACCAAACTTTTCACAAAGGTTTGATCAAAAACTGCTGGCCCCGCCCGGAGGGCAGTTTTTACTCGATTTTTTGTGAAAAAATCGTACACGAAGAGTGTAGTGCATACCAGATATTAATAATATGTTTACATTTATATTTTACAACATCATACTCTGCCGTGGAAATCTGTACAATCGTGTGGTTCGCTAAACACGTATACTTTCTGGAAACGCAAAATAGTCCTTGGGTAAGCGCAACTATCAAAAATGGCGCGCCATTGAGCGGCAAATCCGTTAACCTCGCTAATATTCCACGGATTATGGCTATCTAATCGTACTTGTATTTGTCGAGTCTGTGTCCGGTTTTCCACTGATCCGAACAAGCAAGAGTCTCTTTTTGTCTCAACAGCTGACAATTTTTCTGTTGATTTGTTATTTTAGATAAGTGTTTACTGACAAAAAGTTTATATATCATCTAAAACAATAGCGAAAAAGTACATACATACCAGTGAGATGCTTACAATGAAACGATCCGCAGCAGACACAGCAACAATATCCCTATGGAGGGCGCAATCCCTCATCGGCTCAGGTAGTGCCGGTGTGGTCGTACCGCGCAGATAAACATGAGGGTGAAGCTTCGGTTTCTGGATATTATGTTCCTGCTCGGTTTTGTATTCAGCACTATGACGTATGCTTTAACTATTTATCACCTGCAAGGTGGTTTATTCTATGAATGCAATCCGTTGCTTCGTTTTTTCGTTGCGATTGGCGATTATGGCGCGGTTCTGTTCTTCAGCATGGTGTGGGCGACACTTGCCACTGGCTATTATTACATGCGCAAACGTGAGGTAACCCCGTTCTGGGCATACATGGCATTCTCATCAGTTTTTCTGGGGTTGTTTAATTTTCTGCACGATCTGATCGTTATAGCCGCGGTGTAGCGATCCGATAACTTTTTGGATGCCCGCGCCAACCTATATAACACGAGAACGACACAGGTGCGAGTTCCATGAACATAGAAGACACACTAATTATGATCCCGGGTCCGGTCCCGGTCGTGCCACGCATCCTGCGTGCGATGGCAAAGCCAGTCATCAACCACCGCGGCGAGGAGTTCGCGGAACTGTTTGGCGAGTGCAGAGCGCTCTTTACAGACATGTTCCAGACAAAGAACGAAATCCTGCTCCTTAGCGGCTCAGGCACCAGCGGGATGGAGGCTGCGATCGGAAACCTGATTAACCAGGACGAAACGGTCGTTACACCAGTGAATGGCAAGTTTGGAGAGCGGTTCCGCGATATTGGCAGGTTATACGGAAACGCGGTTCCGATCGAGTCGGAATGGGGCTATCCAATCGATCTGGATCGCGTGGCAGCCGCGCTCGAAGAGGGTGCAGACGCAGTCGCGATGGTACATAACGAGACCTCAGTCGGGATGCTCAATCCTGCAAAGGAAGTCGGTAAACTTGCACAAAAGCACGATGCACTATTCATCATGGACGGAATTACCTCAATCGGCGGTTCCGAGGTTCTTGTGGATAAATGGGGGGCGGACATAGCAATTCTTGGCTCGCAGAAGTGTATCGGTGCACCTCCCGGGTTTGCAGCGGTTTCGGTGAGCAAGCGCGCATTTGAGAAGATGGAAGATGTGCAAAAGCCACCGTACTATCTGGACCTCAAAGCGCACAAGAAGAGTGCTGACAAGGGTCAGACGCCGTACACGCCATCGATCCCGCTCTTCTATGCGGT
>JAUVEF010000153.1 GCA_030594905.1 Methanosarcinales archaeon | reverse complement strand
TGCTTGACCCGGAACACAACCTGAACCAAACCGGGAATTTAACTGTAGACTAATGCAAAAAGCGCATTTCTCACGCAATTTTTTGTGAAAAAATCGGTAGTGCCCCATAAACCGTGACTTGGCTTAACAATTGTTAGGCTTGATGGCGGTTTTACACAATTTGGCCATGTCATCCAAAATCACCATCAGTAGGGTACATAAAAGATGGAAAATTGTGTTAGGTCACGAAAGTTAGTACACTACCAAAAGATCACCCTCCCCTACACAAAAAGTATACCACCAACCCCCACCCGAAGGGCAGTTTTCACTCGATTTTTTGTGAAAAAATCGTGGTTAGTTTTTGTTCCCGTCATCAACCACTATCTTTAGCAAGGCAGCAGCCACTTCCATAGAAGTATAATCTTCCTGAATAAGTTTTTCAACCAGATTATTGCATTTTCCAAGATGCCCTGCATCGATGATTCCTTTAACTCTTTCTAAAAGTAAGTTTGTCCTGATCGCTTCGACATCACTCACCGAAGGAACTGTCTGAGGCATAATTTTAGTTTTTGTGAATCTTTGGATCTGCCTTATCCTGTACATCTCCTTGCCGGTCACAAATGTAAATGCATGCCCCGCTTTTCCTGCCCGGGCTGTTCTTCCGATTCTATGCACATAGTATTCATCATCGGTGGGTATGTCATAGTTGAATACGGCGTCTGTAGCCCCTACATCGATTCCCCTGGCTGCCACGTCAGTTGCCACTAATATATCGATCTCTCCTCTCCTGAATGTAGACATAACGCGGTCCCTTTGATTCTGCTGCATATCACCGTGCAGCCCATCAGCCAGATATCCTCTTGCCTTGAGGCGCTCAACTAATTCATCCACACGTTTTTTTGTATTACAAAAGACCAATGACAATTTCAGATCATAAAGATCGATTAAACGAGACATGACCTCTGTTCTTGCTTGCTGTTTGACTTCAACAAAGAATTGTTCAACATCCGGAACGGTCATCTCCTTATGCACCAATTTTATCAGTTGTGGGTTGTTCTGGTATCGTTTCGTTAATTTTAAAATGGCTTTGGGCATGGTTGCAGAGAAGAGGATGGTCTGCCTTTGCTCCGGGATTTTCTTAACAATAGTTTCAATATCGTCTCTAAATCCCATGTCCAGCATTTCATCTGCTTCATCCAGTATGATTATCTTTATGCCACCCACTCTCAGGGTGCGGCGTTCCAAATGATCCATGACGCGGCCGGGAGTGCCAATAACAATCTGTACACCTGCTTTTAATGCTTTAATCTGGCGCCCTATAGGCTGTCCACCATAAACAGGTAAAATCCGGATGCCTTTTTTATACTTCGAAAGATTTTTCAGTTCTTCTGATACCTGAATCGCCAGCTCTCTCGTGGGGCATAAAATTATCGCCTGCAAGCCCTTATTTTTCGGATCCACCCTCTCTAAAGTTGCAATTCCGAAAGCCGCAGTCTTCCCTGTACCTGTTTGTGCCTGTCCAATCACATCTTTTCCATCCAATAGATATGGAATGGATTGATTCTGAATTGTAGTGGGTTCTTCAAAACCCATGTCTGCAATTGCATGGTGCATCTCTTTTGATAAATGTAAATCTTTAAATCCTGAACTTTCCATGTATAATCTCCTTCGATTTCATTTGTTTGTTACCCTACTTAACTCTAACACAACCCGCATCTTTCTGGTTCCGGTGTTTTCAAATGGTCGCTACGGTTGAGTTGGCAGCAACTAATTAGCACCTAAAACAGTACCATGTGACCTCACCATACTGGCACTGCTTGACCCGGAACACAACATTAGCCAAACGGAAATTTAACCGCAGAGTGCGAGAGGGACGCGGCGGATGACGTAGCTCTTAATATTCCGCCTCTCACTTCCGCGTGTGACAAGAGGGCGCTACATCACGGATTACAATATACCGGCTACCTCGCGCGTTTTGGCAATCCTACTGCGTAATGCGCGGGTGGCAACGCCCACGAGAGTCAAGCCTGCGGAACAACGTGGAAGATCAGAAAGTCCGGGTTCCGGATCAACTACCCTGATAAGAATGCTATAACGTGTAATTTGGAAGGTGATATTAAGGGTCGTTTTGATAATATCAACCCCAACTGGCTTCCGAACAACATTCCGCGGGATGAATCGGTTATAACGGGTGTAGGGTGGGTGACTGAGCGGGAATTGCTGTCATAGCAATAGCTTAAATTATGAACAGAACATACGTATGTACACACAGGTAAAGTAACCAGACACAGGAGGAGGCTTAAAATGGGTGCGGACGCTAGGAATATACGTTTCAATAAATTCGAAGTCACAGCAGGAAATGCCAGCGCACCCATCCGCACCCGGCATGTAAAGGTCGCGGTAGCAGGTGAGGATACAATGCGGATCACAAAATACGTTCTGTTAAGGAGTGACACATGCCCGAATACGTAGCGGATTCCTCGGTCTTCATCCTTGGGATGCCGCTGCCGCAACCACCCCTGAATCGAACCTTCACCACACCTGATGTTTTTCGGGAACTAAAGGACATGCGATCAAAGATGGCGTTTGAGGCGGCAGTGGATCGTGGGCTGCGGATTGAGCAGCCGCTGACGCACCTTGTTTCTGAGGTCTGCGATCGTGCGAGAACCACTGGTGACTTTGAGCGACTGTCAGAGACCGACATCGGTCTGCTGGCAAAAACCCTTGAATACGGCGGCATCCTCTGCACCGACGATTATGCGATCCAGAACGTAGCAGAGAGTCTTGGCATCAGAACAGAACCTATTGCACAGGAACCTATCAAGGAGACTTTCGAATGGGGCAAGCGGTGCACGGGCTGTGGCAAGCGGTTTGAGGGCAGTGATCAGGTATGCCTGATCTGTGGAAGCCGCCTTGTGGGTTACAGGAAAAAGAGAAAGAGGATTTGAGATGACAGCAATCATTGGCATTGATATCGGTGGCGCAAATACAAAAGTCGCGTCAGCCGACGGAACGATCACTGAGACACACTACATCCCACTTTGGAAGGATACGACGCTTCCCCGCCTGCTATCAGATATCGCAGAGCGGCTAAAGCCTGAGATGGTGGGGGTCGTGATGACTGGCGAACTTGCGGACTGCTTTGAGAGTAAGATTCAGGGCATACAGTTCATCTGTGATGCGGTGGACGGTGCATTTTCAGAGAGCAAGATATATTATCTTAATAATAAATGTGAATTCACAGATAGCCCCGATGCAAGCCTTGCTGCGGCAAACTGGGCGGCGTCGGCAGGTTTTCTTGCACAGGACTACGACTGCGTCTTCGTGGATGTCGGCAGCACGACAACGGACATCGTCCCGGTCGCAGGAGGCGTTGCACGCGCCGGCGGAACTGACTTTGAGCGGCTGCGGCGGGATGAACTCCTGTATTCGGGTGTTCTCCGGACAAATGTCGCAACGCTTCTGAATCGGATCGTTATGGGCAGCACCAGGTGCCGGGTATCGTCAGAGCTCTTTGCGATAACGGGAGACGTGTATCGCGTGCTTGGAATGATCGAGGACTCGGATTACACCTGCGAAACCCCGGATCACGCCGGAACAACAGTTGAGGAGTCGATTCGCAGGCTTGCACGGGTCGTCTGTGCGGATACTGACGAGATCGGTGAATATGCAGTGTACGAGATTGCAGAGCAGGTGCGAGATGCACAGGTGCGAGAGCTTGGAATAGCGATCGATGCCGTTCTGAAACTACATGGGTTGGATCATGTCATCGGCACCGGGATCGGCGAGTTTTTGATCGAGGGTGCGGTGGATGAGATCAGCAGCGTTCCGTGCTCCTTCATCTCTGATATGTACGGGGCGGATGTATCAAAGGTGTTTCCAGCGTATGCCGCTGCGAAACTGGTTGAATCTCAACTTTGAAACCACG
>JAUVEF010000146.1 GCA_030594905.1 Methanosarcinales archaeon | reverse complement strand
ACTGCTACTGCTTTTAAGTTCTTTGAGCCAAAGATTGCGCCCATGCCTGTGCGCCCGGCATTCCGGCTCCATTCGGTGTTGATACATGCGAATTTGACGAGATTCTCTCCGGCAGGACCGATCACAGCAACCCGGGTCTCGATGTCGCCCAAATCCTCTTTTACCGCACGCTCGGTATCAGAACTGGTCTTGCCCGCATAAGCGGATGCGCTCTTGATATCGATATCTCCGTCATCGATGCAGATCATGGAAAGCGCATCCGCTCTGCCTTTGATTACCAGCGCATCGTAGCCAGCCTGCCGCAGTTCCACTCCAAAAAGACCGCCCATGCTGCTATCGCCGTATATGCCGGTCAGCGGCGAGATCGATACGAACGAGTTCTTGCCTGATGCCGGAAGGTACAAGCCAGAGAGCGGACCCGGCGCGATCACTATGACATTCTCGGGACCGAGCGGCTTTAGATCCGGGTGCTTCATGAGATTGTCGAGCACGATCTTTGCGCCCCAGCCTCTGCCGCCGATGTATTTCAGCGCGAACTCGTCATCAACATCGGTTACGACCGATTTGCCTTTGGTCAGGTCGATATTCAGTATCTTCTTTGTGTAGCCGCCTTTGATCTCCATCTCGATGCCTCGTGTTTGTGCGCCACTTTATCCGTACTTGGTAAAGTAAGTTATGGTTGCGCGTGTGGGATGTGTGTGGGATATGAGTTATTGCGCAGAGACCGGGGCTGGTGCTTGAACCCTGCTGGACGTGGCGCCCCCAGACCCTGTGAGTCGCAACAGTAAACCTTATTGCAACGTTTAACATAATCTATCGCCATTGTGATAAACATTCGCCGAAACGATAGAATCCCATAGAATATAATCGAAAACCGATGATCAAAACATATACAATCAAACTATATCCAAACAAGAACAAGGCCAAAAAGTTGAACAGCCTCGTTTCTTTTTGGAGAGATCACGTCGATCACAAGATCAAGATATTCTGGGAATTCGACGAAGTGAAAGGTTCTTATCCGCCGAAAGAACATTCTACAGGTGGCAGACTTATCCGTGACGCATCTGTCAAAGCATGGCAGATCGTGAAAGGCGCGAAAGCAACCAAACAAGAAGATAAACCGGCATTCGACGGGTTTGAAATCGATCTGAATCAGTTCTCTGCTTACATCATAGAAGACTTTGAAACAACTGAATTCGACACATGGTTCAATATCATCAGCCTCGAAAAACATAAGCGTTTGAAGATTTCCGGTAAAAAAACGCCGGTCTTCAATGCCGCGTTAGAAACGGGAATGTTGAAAAAGTCATTCAAACTCATCCGAAAGAACGGAGACTACTATATGGAATGTTTCGTGGAGTTTCCAGAAGTAGAATCCGGTAACACCAATGTAATTGGTGTCGATGTCGGAATCAACCACGCAGCAGTCACGAGCGACGGGGTATTTTACGGCAGCGATGTCCGAGACCTGCAGAAGAGAACGAAACACCGAGCATATAAAGGATTGAGCGCGGTCAAACAAAGGCTAAATGCCATAGCGAAAGAAATCGTTGATGACCACCCAAAACAGGATTTTGCAGTAGAGCAACTGTTATTCAAAGGCAAAGACGGCAGAACTAAAGCATTCAGACGTAAACACAACAGATGGGCTTACAATCATCTATCAAAACAATTAGAGCAGATAGGGATCGTCAAAGGTTTTGACGTAATTCGTGTGAATCCGAAATACACAAGTCAAACGTGTCCTGTATGTGGGTTCATATCGAGAGGGAACCGGAATTACGAATCGTTCAAATGCTTAGAATGTGGTTTCACTGGACACGCGGACCATGTTGGGGCGATAAACATTTCCGGGAGAGTACCGAAGGATAATCCGTACCTTAAACCAACTGAAAGGAATGATTTACTATGAAAGTTGAAACGGTAAAGCCAATCGTCTGCGCAGCGCTACTCCTTGCAGTGCTTGCACATCCGGCAGTTTCGGTTATCGAGGACGGTTCGATATACGAGGATTATGTGGATATTGGAGAGGTCCCGCCGGTTGAGGTCTATCAGGGCTCAAGCAAGACGTTCTCAATCTCTGCCACAAATCATGGAAATCTCTGCTACGGTGGAGTCATTCTCAAATATACCCGCGATCTGCCAGAGGGAATTACCATAGCCCCTGTAGAATCGCAGACCATCGATATCGGGGAGACTGCTACGTACGAGATAACGATCTATGCCGGGGAGAACACATCTCCCGGAACCTACAACATCGGGATCGCTGATAACGCCGCGAACGATCCGAATACGTGGTATTTCGTAGAGGTATCTGTCCTGACGCCACCCCCACCGCCCACGCCAGTGCCAACCGAGAAGGTTACGCCGGTTGCAGGCGGGATTCCTACCAGACCGGCAGAGGCAGCGCTGGAGACCGAGGGGACAAGATTGACCGAAAGTGTCCTGTTCTGGTTGGTGGTTATTCTGGGCGCGCTGCTCGGGATTGGCGCGTTCATGCGGTACCGGGGCATCTGAGCGGTTCTTGAGTGATTGCCGGGAATCATATCATGCCTCGTCTCTGGTCACAAGATAATCTTTGACCACATCTAAAAATTCCACAGCCCTCTCGATGTTCTTCTCCGCGGTCTCCTCAGTGATCTCTTCTAGTGGCTCATAATCCCCTATCTGCCTCTGCTCAAAGGCTGCCACCAGATACCTGTGAAATTTATGATCGAAGATATTTGTTTTGATGAAATGCTGACCAAACGTAGCAACTACAGCTTTATGTTTCGAGAAATTCAGGCCTTTTGTTAACAGAACTGCTGTTACCAGATAGAACATGGCGTAATACGCCCTTGAAACAGCAAATCCATACAATCCTTCCTCAAATAAAATCCTGGCACCTTTGATACTTTTATCCGCCATCTTTAATAGCGCTTCTATCTCCTCATTCACAGTACCACCCCATCGCGCTGTATATTTGAAATTAACGAGGTTCGCATCAGAAGCCAATCCTTCTCTTTTATTGGGGCAAGTGAGATGAGGGTATCGAATTTCAGAGATAGCAAAGAGATAAGATCGCCTGTCCTTTCAATTTCGGTGCATGCATGGTCGAAATCCTCAAGGATGATAGCAATGTCAATATCAGAGCCCTCTGTTTCTTCTCCCCGGGCGTACGATCCGAAAAGCACTACACCTTTGAGATTACTACCGTATCTCCTCTCAAGCTGCTCTTTTAGTTCGTATGCGATCTCTTTGATGGGCGCGGATGCCGAGAGTCTTTTTGAAGATATCATGGTCAATTCAGATCACCTCTTCTATAATTACATCCGTGCCGCCCATCCGTCCGCAATCGTTGCCTTTCACAGGACTTGCTTCACAACCACCGTGCCGTCAACAGGTGGTGCGCCAAGCACAATTTTCAAGACGTCGTTGACAGCCTCGGCACTGGGCGCATCCCAGTCGCAGAACCCTCTGCCGGAACCGTCAATAAATGTCCCGTTGAACGTGAGATCCGGGTGGTTCTTCGGAATCTAACTTCTTCTCGAGGTCAGTTAGCTCCTCTGAACTGAGTGGTGGAAACTTACCTTCGTCTGTGTAGTGGAATACTATTACTTTAGCCATTTGTACCACCTGGTTTTTGCTGTTGGGGGCGTATTTAAGAGTTGGGTTGGGGCGTAATCCCACATCATTTCGCGTATGTCTGGTGTCCTATATCGTGGTTCGAGACGGCACCTTGATGAATGTCCCAACCTCAATTCAGCTGCGATCCAATCTTTCTCAGAGATTCTCTTGCCAACTCAATACCCCGTTTTGCAGGGTTCGTTTCAGTTTCAAAGAGCCGATCTTCTAAAGATTTTGGGAAAAATCTTTCCTCGAATTCTCTCATCGAGCGGTACTCGCGCTCTTTTTCGTTATTCTTTTTCATCGTCATCCTCCCTATAATAATTGGAAAAGAAATGGGGGTTTAATTCAGGCTTAAAGTAATGTTTTCGCTTGATCCAAACAAACCCATCCCCTTTCGAGATTACCGCAACATCGATAGGTCCGCCAACTGTTTCAGCACCCATTGTGATTTTTCGCTTGAACGAAGTCAGGTGCACAAAAGATTCTGCCATT
>JAUVEF010000004.1 GCA_030594905.1 Methanosarcinales archaeon | reverse complement strand
ATCGTCAGGCACGTCTTCGGTCTCAGATTCTGCTGGCACATACAGAAACTTGTTCCACCCGCAGTTGGGGCAGCCATCCAGTATCTCGGCTGCACCATCATCGAAGATGTGTGCGCAGTTGGCGCATTTATGAGGCATAACAAGCATTCTCACGTTCATCGGTATTCTTTTTATCGTACGTGTTTAGCTAACCACAAGATTACGCGGATTTCCACAAGAATGTACGAGGAGGCAGGATATGAAATGCAAACATACCCGGGTCTTTGGTATCTCGCGCAGCAGTGACCAAAACCCCGGAGACTTTTTTATATTTTCGAAACAGGGTTTTCGGAAAACCGCAGAGAGCACAGAGTGACACAGAGGGGGCGAAAGATAAAACTAACAACTATCTGTGATCCTCTGTGCGCTCTGTGGTTTAATCTTCCTTGCCATGACCGGATCATCCCAAAGAGTGGAAAAGTGCAAGCACCTCGCGAACTATCAGAGAACCACAAATTTTAACCGGTTATTTTTTTGGCAAGCCTATAATTCCCGCACCAGCGCAACCTCATCGCAATCAGGGAACTTCGGACATTTGATGCATTCGCCCCATACCTTGTGCGGAAGCACATCCTTATCAACCTCTACAAACCCGTACCTCCGAAAGTAGCCCGGTGCGCGGGTAAGCGTGAAGATTGTATCAATTCCGAGTTTCTGCGCCTCGCTCATGGATGCATGTAAAAGTAGCGAACCAATGCCCTGATTGTGCGCATCCTGCCGCACTGCAAAGGATATGACCTCTGCAAGGTTATCCCAGCAGACGTGGAGCGCGCAGCACCCGAGCAGCTGATCTTCACTTGCACAGACTGTAAAATCCCTGATTCGGTCATATAACTCGCTACGCGATCTAGGAAGCATAGTCCCTTCCCCTGCATATCCATTGACCAGTTCATGCACCTGATCCACATCCTGCACCACCGCCTTCCTAATCTGGTAATCCGTGTGATGCTTCGTATTACGTCCTGTATCTATATGATCACCTGCGCTTCTGTCCCATTCTTGTAACTGAGAGGATCAATACGAATATGGCGGCAAACACGCAACCACTCAACAGATATCTGAAAGCCGCGGACTCTGCAAGCCGAATGTTCCATTTATCGCTGCCGCTGCAGTCAAGGGGTAATGATTCGTTTTCCTGCGCGGATTCTTCTAAATCGTCCATCCTGACGTATTCCGGATCCTTGAACTGCGAAAGCCCGCGCAGGTGCGCAACCCCGCCCTTCGCGTCCAATGACACCCGGTCCAGTTCCACAACCAGAATGGTGTGATAGTCGCTCCCGATCTTCTTCATATATACAAACCGCCTCTTATCTGGATCGTCGCCGTACAATTTTTCCTGTTTAATTGTTACGCCCCCTTTGTACAGTATCAGAATGGCGTTGTTATCAGCAATAGACTCCACCCCCAGTTCGTATTCTTCTTTCAAATGTTCCCGGTCACCTTCCCCTATGTTTGCAGACACATCACTGATCAAGGGGTAATCGAATGACCGATCAGGATCGATATGCTGTTCAATGGTCAACGAAACCGTGTTTGACGTGGTATTAGCTCCTACCAGCGATATTTTTATGATGTCGTAATTAATGTCGCCAAGCCTCTTTTCAAGCGTGTAAGAACTCTCTTTGGATATATCATGGGTTTTAATTTTCTTGCCGCCATTTGATATGTCGATCGTCGCGCTGTCATTCATGACCTCCTTGACCCGGAGCATGTAGCCCTGTTCCAGATCTATGGCGCGACCGGTCTTGATGTCGCCATCAAAGTAGAAGATGGTTGCCTCATGGACATTTCCGGCACAGGCTGGTATGCATGCAATCACACACAGCGACAGCACAAACGCCAGACGGACAACGCTCATTGATCTATGGGCGTTCATCCGGGTTGTTTCCCATGCGGTTTCCCGGGCAGGTTGATCCATAGGAGTATGGTTGTATTATTTTACTATTATGGCTTGCGGGTGTATTGCAGCAGGAGGGTGCCGGCTGATGCCCTATGTAGGCAGTTTCATGTTTGCCTGTGAATATCCGCAGATGCCAGCTAACACCATTTAGTATAACAATCACACATTTGGGGCAATGTTTTTTTACAAGTAAACCCATTGTTACACACTATAACCGGTTTGCATGGCACCATGGCAAATAGTACATGGCATCATGACATCCACATCATGGCATAGATTAAACAACATGACGCTGCGCATAACCATCCGAATAGAGATGCAAGGTTTGTGAACCGGTGCTTAGGTGAGGAAAAGAAATGAGTCGTTCAGGATCGGGCGATGAAATGCACGAGAGCGGGGACATTGACCAGCACATTGCAGAGCTGGAAAGGGCGAATAAAGATCTGGAAAAGAAGATCGCTGAACAAGAGCGCGTAGAGGGAGAGCTTACGGCGTCGCTTCGGGAGAAAGAGATTCTTCTGCATGAGGTTCACCACCGGGTTAAGAACAATATGCAGGTCATCTCCAGTCTACTCAAGATTCAATCCGGGTATGTCCGGGACGACGATGTGCGCGAGATGCTTGAAGAGTGTCAGAACCGGATACTGGCGATGTCTCTTGTCAATGAGAAGCTTTACAACTCACAAGATATTGCAAACGTCGATTTTAAGGAGTATATCAAGACTCTGCTCCATGACGTGTTCTGGTCTTACGGTTACGGGTTTAGCACTGGCAGAATCAAGCTGAAGATGGACATCGAGGATGTTTCGTTCGGTGTCCGCGATGCTATGTCATGTGGATTAATAATCAATGAGCTGGTCTCCAATTCCTTGAAACACGCTTTTCCAGAGGGCAGATCGGGCGAAGTTAGCGTTTCACTCCACTCAACCGGCAAAGATAAATTTGAACTATTTGTCGGCGATGACGGGGTTGGGATGTCGCAGCATCGGGACTTTCGGAGCGTGGAAACGCTTGGCATGCATCTAATTATCCTGATGGCTGAAGATCAGCTCAGGGGTACAATCGAACTTGATATAACCGACGGAACCAAATTTAAGGTTACGTTTGAGGGTTGAAGTGATTAAAAAAGAGATATTGATCGTTGAAGATGAAAGAATCGTCGCCGAAGACGTCCAGATGATTCTAACGAACTTTGGTTATGCAGTCTCCTCGATCGTGTCGTCAGGCGAGGATGCTATCACCAAGGCAGGGGAGGTGCTGCCCGATCTAGTGCTGATGGACATCATACTCAAAGGCGAGATGGATGGGGTTGAGGCGGCTGAACAGATACGGTCCACCCTTCACATTCCGGTGGTATACCTAACTGCTTATGCAGACCGCGCCACACTGAAGCGGGCACGGGTGACCGCGCCTTATGGGTACGTCGTCAAGCCGTTTTTCGACAAAGAACTCTGCTGTATCGTAGAGATGGCTATTTACAAGAGCCAGCGGGAAAATCGGCTGGAACAACTCGCTGCGATGATGGGCACCATTCGGAACATCGACAAGATCACCACCGAAGAGAAAGACCCGAGGATGCTGATTAAGAGAATATGTGAGGGTTTCATCGAGACACGCGGCTATCGCCACGCGTGGATCGCGCTAAACGACGAACCATACCTGCTTGCAGGTGCCGGAAAGCTCGGTGCGAGCGAAGAGCTATCGCAGGTTGGGGGGGCGCATGAGGCTCGGTGAGTTGCCGGATTGTGCCAGACAGGCGATTGGGCAATCCGAGGTTGTCACGGTCGGGAATCCGTCTTCTGTCAGCGCATGTGCCGCATGTCCGTTGCTAAAGTGGTGTGATGGTGGAGAAACGCTCACCGTCCGGCTGGAAGCGGGCGAAACGATCTGCGGGCTGTTATCTGTGGCACTCCCTGCCGATCTTGCTGCAGGGGGGGGGCGGAGTCGCCACTACTCACAGAGGTTGCCGGGGATATCGCATTTGCGCTAAACAGCATAAGGCTGGAAGAGCTACGTAAGTGGAGAGGCGGTTAAAAGCTGAAATCGAACGTTGGGAGTGTGTGCAGTGAACTTATACCCGATTGACTTCGTCTTTTATGGCTCATACAAGATAAGCTTCCTTCTCGGTCTTGTATTTCCCATGCGGATAACGCTTGCGTGGGGCGTGCGATAAGAGCTTCTCTCAGCGCTTGCCGGCGGCGGCCAGACGATGTGGATATCTGATACCGGGAAGCGGCTACGGATGCTCGCATCGGTGCCGCCGTTCACGAACGATAGAGATCATCCGGATCGGATGGTTATCACGTACCAGGTACAGCACCAGATAGGGCATATATCCCGGAGAAATAATATTTCGCATCTTCAATACAGTCATGATTTATACGGTCTTCAGGTAGGCGCTCACACTGAACATGCCTCCTGCAAACACGTTCATGCAACTTGCAGTGGCGCACTCGATCGTCTTTAAGGAAGTGGTGAACGAAGCGGAACTGCTGTCCGAATTGATGCGTTTTCTGCCACACCACTGAGGAAACCGTGTCGGTGCGAAAGGCGATGCTACCAGATACGGTTACGCCGGAAGTGCAATGGTGAGTAGAGTGACTGGATGTGCATATACATTAAAAAAAAGACAAACGTGTTCCGGCAGGCGCCGTACTTATTTGCCGTGAAAGCGATGGTCGCTGAAATGGATGCGACCATCTAACAAAAATCACAGTGAAGCAAACCAACTGAATCAATTCTCAAGTACAATCTCTATGTTGACGTTGTTTGGAACGTTGATGCGCATCAATTGTCTGAGCGCGCGTTCATCTGCGGCGATGTCGATCAGCCGCTTGTGTACTCGCATCTCCCAGTGATCCCAGGTCTCAGTCCCTTCCCCATCAGGACTTTTCCTGATTGGAACCACCAGTCTCCGGGTTGGTAGTGGGATTGGACCCGCTATGCTGATGCCGGTTCGTTCTGCAATCCCTCTGACATGTTTGCAGACGGAGTCCAGCTCTTCCGGATTCGTACCAGTTAACCGTATTCGGGCTTTCTGAACCATTTTAGTACCGATAAAATGAGAAAGGAGAATTATCTCTCCTTAATGCTCATGCACATACCCGCAGCAATAGTCTGCCCCATATCACGTATGGCAAATCTACCAAGCTGTGGGATCTTTTTGATTTCCTCAATAACCATCGGTCTTGTTGGCTTGATCGTGACAATCGCAGCATCGCCTGCCTTGATGAACGTTGGGTTCTCCTCAAGAACCTTTCCTGTGCGTGGATCAAGCTTCTTGTCAAGCGAGATGAACATACACGCGGTCTGAGCGGTGTGGCAGTGGAATACTGGTGTGTATCCGGCAGATATCGCTGACGGATGCTGGAGTACCACGATCTGGGCTGTAAACTCATCCGCGACCGTTGGTGGGTCGTTTGCAGGTCCACACACATCGCCTCGACGCACATCCTTCTTGCCAACGCCTCTCACATTGAATCCGATGTTGTCGCCAGGAACTGCTTCAGGGATCTCTTCGTGGTGCATCTCAATCGATTTTACCTCGCCAGCAGCGCCGCTTGGCATAAACACGACTTTGTCGCCCGGTCTCATGATTCCGGTCTCAAGACGCCCGACTGGCACGGTGCCGATACCTGAGATCGTGTACGCATCCTGAATAGGAATGCGCATTGGCAGGGTTGTTGGTTTTTCAGGTGATTTGAATTGATCGAGAGCCTCGAGAATGGTTGGTCCCTTGTACCACGGTGTGTCCTTGCTCTTTTCGGATATGTTTGCACCGAAGAGCGCGGACGTCGGTATGAAGCTCATGTCGGCAGGGTTGAACCCAACCATCTTTAGCAGGGTGCTGATGTCGTCCGTGACCTCATTGAACCGCTCCTCGCTGTAATCTACAGAATCCATCTTGTTGATCGCAAGAATCATCTGATTGATTCCAAGCGTTCGTGACAGGAATACGTGCTCCTTGGTCTGCTCCATGACCCCGTCCTTTGCATCAACGGTAAGTATCGCTGCGTCTGCCTGTGAAGCGCCGGTGATCATGTTCTTGACAAAGTCCCGATGTCCGGGGCAATCTACGATAGTGTAATAGTATTTATCGGTATCAAATCGTTTGTGTGCGATATCAATGGTGATGCCCCGCTCTCGCTCCTCTTTCAAGGAATCCATAACCCACGCGAATGCAAATGAGCCTTTGCCCTTCTCTTCCGCTTCTATTTTGTACTTCTCGATGATGTGCTCCGGTACGGTACCGGTCTCGTATAGCAGCCGTCCGACAAGCGTCGATTTTCCGTGATCGATGTGTCCGATGACTGCCAGATTCATATGTGGCTTTTCTTTTGCCATGTTTATCCTCCTGATTGGTTTGTATATCTTCACTGGTGCGGCTATTAAATGTGTTCACCATGCTCCGATCGGGATTTGAACCCGAGTCACGGGATTGAGAGCCCCGCATGATTGGCCGAGCTACACTATCGGAGCGTATGAAGCCATACCCAATATCTCTGCATCATTGCCATATTAACCTTTCGAGAGATCGAAAGATATATATCGAACCAGACATCAGGAAGACGCAGGTGAATTAATGTTGCGAATACCGTGGAAACGCAAGCAGGGAAGCAAGAGTTACGCGTACTTGTGCGCAAGAGTACGTGCAATGAAGAGTAAATTACTGCCAAATGAAGACTATCCGAGGTTAATGAACATGGAAGTTGCGGAGATCACCAGGTTCATCGAGGATTCGGAATATAAAACTGCCGTTGATGAACTTGCGCAGAAATATGATGGCATCAATCTGACAGAACACGCTCTGAATCAGAATCTTGCGTTAACATATCGAAAACTGCTCAACATATCAGCAGGAGAAGCGCACAGCATGATCTCCAGTTATTTTATGCGGTGGGATATCTGGAATATCAAAGCCATTCTCCGGGGGAAGCAATATGGGGCGTCTGATGAAGAGATACTTGAATCGGTGGTCTCTGCCGGGCAGCTTGGGTACCATGACCTGATCACGCTGGTACAGAAGGACACGCCGGGAATTATCGGGGTTCTGGAGCAAAACTATCCACTAAGCGACTATTCTGAAGATCGGCTGGACCACTTTGAGAATGCACTGGATATTTTTTATTATGAGCGGCTGTCCGGGATCGATGCGGTGCGTAGCCCAAAATCAAAGAGCCACAAGTTATTTTCAGAGATGATCCGGACCGAAATCGACATAATGAATCTGAAAACACTGTTTCGGTCTGCGAAGGCCGGAGTCCGCAGAGAACAGATCGTCAGTATGTTGGTCCCGGGCGGGTCGAAATTGAGTATGATCGCGTTAAAAAAACTGGCAGGACTCCCGTTTGGTGAATTTGTCGCGTCACTTAAGGATTATCCGTATTGGGAGCCGATCTCCGGCATCGTAACCGAAGATATGAAATCCCTGATCAGCGTGGAGATCGGACTGGACAAATACGGGCTCGAATACGCCACACAGACATCGCATTACTACCCACTCTCGATCGTGCCGATTATGGACTATATCCTGTGTAAGAAGAACGAAGTGAACAATATCCGGATGATTGTGCGTGGCAAGGAAGTCGGGCTTCCTGATGATGTGATCCGGAGTAAACTGGTTCTGGGAGTATAATCTGCAGAAAACAGCAGAACCCGGGAAGTTGTGGAGTGTAACCACACGATTACACAGATTTCCACGAGAAAGACTGCCACCCCCTTGTGTTAATCTCGTGGTTTTTTAACCTCGACCAAATACACACCAACAGACCAGCAATCGGAGTTAATCCATGGCTGACAAAAGTGTTATCCACCCGTTCCAAGATTCTCGTATTCCTCATGTTACGATAAACTATCGTAGATTATACCACTACCAGATTAACATCGATTTCACAGATTAAGCGTTACTGGTTCAGCGATGTGACTTTGCCTAATCTCACTCCACCTTAACAAGCTCCCTAAGCCGCTCAACCGTTATCTTCTCAGGTTTCCTTGTAGCAGCAGGCGCCTCTTCATAAGGCAGTTCTGCAATCGCGCTGGCAAGTGCCGGAAGTATCTCATACTCTTTCTGGATCGAGTAAAACCCAGGACGAGCCCCGCCACCACGGTCTGCACGGCATCTCCTCGGATCACCAGGAACAAAGCCCCGTTCCTTGATAAACGCACCCGGATCGATTTTTCGGATTGTATTGACAAGTGCCTGAACGGTCGCCTCCTCTCCGTGTATGAGCAAGCCATAGCAAGTTTCCTTGATCGTGACATCGGCATGAAGCTCGTAGATCAAGAGATGCATCTCACTTGGCAGTTCCGATGAAAGCACAACGAGTCTGGTGATTTTACCCAACTTTCACACCTCCGTTACGTAAACAACATCCCCTTCCCCGATATCTCGCAGTTTCTCAAGATCGATAACTCTTCCAATGACGTTTGTGTAGGCAAATTTCTCGCCGGATGGTCCGTATCTTGAATCGTCAGTGAGTTTCACGCCGATCATCTGGGCGTACTTCGCAGCCTGACTTGTAACACCGATTTCACCAGCTGGTACGATCTCTTCCGGAACGTTCTCTGGCATGATCTCTTTATTGACCTCTGGCACACTGAATAGTCGCGTATCCTCGTATGATGTAAAGACCGGAAGCGCGCCGATAGGTGATTTAAGAAGTCCGAGAGCATGTCTGAAGAAACCGATCGTGACCGGGGCGAGATCTTCATACAGTTTGATCTTCAGGAGATTATTCTCAGAAACGCCGCGTACGGTGACCTCTTCAGCCCCTACAATCTCCAGTGTGGTCTCAGGTGTCTGTTCCACGACTATGTCGTTGTTCTCGACCTCGCCCTCGCGATGCATGGTTATGCCGCGTCCCAAAAGCTCCTCTTCTGCGCTTTTTAGCGTTTTTCCAAGCAGCATGATGCGTTCGGGGTGGACGTCCAGTGCAATGGCATGATCCTTCTCTATGAGCTGGATCAGTTCCATGCCACGACTTACACTACCGACCACCGAATGACTTGGGGATGAGGTTTTGTCGAGTTTTGATATGTATATGCGCCCGAGTCCGGCGCCGACGGATCTAACCGATATTATGCCGGCTTTTCTCGGCTCTTTCTGCTCGAAAAGACATTCTTCACCCTGCAGCGATTCTGTGGATGCGAATGAATGAGCGATGGTACTAAATGTCAGTGTATTGTCTTTTGCCGATGCCAGAAAATGTTCTGCGCCGTATGGGGCACCGGGGGACAAATCGACCACGGCATACGTAAATATGCGCATCCCCTGCTCGATTTTAGTCGAGAGATCGGTTGTCACGATCTTATCCATAACAGACTCCCACCGCTCGATAGGAGCGATTCCTGTGATTGAATCGCCAGTGGTCAGGGAATCAACAACGCCCTTGCCGCTCACAACCCGGCCGATGATGCCACCATCAGCGGGCGTACCGTGTACCGCGGTGTGCAGTTGCTTTGACAAGACTAGATACGTATGATCAGCGTCATAGCCACCCGTGCCAAGGAGCACGTCCCAGCGCGTATATTCATCGCCCTTGTGCGATGGTGTGATTTCCGTTTTAAACGGACCGAATGCAATAGCCTCCCTCCCGGTCCACCGGACTCCGGATGTTGCGATCTCTGATTGCGCATCATGCCAGACGTCCTGATATGCAGAGAGTTCGACCCCGATATTGCCTTTTGTCGTGCTGACCAGGTACTCAGACGTGGCTTTTTTTGATTCCTCAGTCCCCTTGATGATAGCAATCGCTGTACATCTGTAGGGGACCGTTACACTCTTTAAAACGTCTGCAAGTGTGGAATCATCCGCAACCACGAGCGGATCGTTGTCAAGTTCGATTTCGATCATCAGTCATACATCTCATCGCGTTCGCCTGTGTCGAGTTCTGCAACAATGGCCTTTACATCACCGATACTGATGACCTTACCGTTTCGCATCAGTGCCGCGCGGTCGCAGACATCTTCAACGAAGTCCATGTCATGTGACACGATTATGAATGTCTCGCCAAGTTCCTCTCTCGCCTCGAGGATCGATGTTGTCACGTCCACCCGGGTCACCGGATCCATCGTTCCGGTTGGCTCATCAAGAATAATGATTCTCGGCTCCTTGATCAGCACCTGCGCCATTGCAACACGGTGCCCCTCTCCGACACTCAGTTCGTCAGGCATCTTCTCGAGAACCTCACGCGCCCGCTCTTCGGTGAATCCTGCGGTTTTCAGGACGAGAATGGATTTTCGCTCACCCAGTTCACCGGGAAGTTCCAACCCGATCGATTCGGTCAGGTTATCAAGCACATTCCTGTGTGGATATAGTGAATACTCCTGATGCAGGAGTCCGATGTGCTTAACAGCTCGTCCAGCCCGTTCCGCACCTCGATCAGTCAGATCGATCCAGTCATCCCCGATCCGGACCTCAACCGCTCCTGATGTTGCATTAACCGAACCATTGAGGATCTTTGATGCGGTGGTCTTTCCGGCACCGCTGACACCGACGAGACCAAAGATCTCGCCTTCATTTATCTCGAACGAGACGTTATCAACCGCACGCACGACGCCACGGTCAACCGAGATATAGGTCTTCTTCAGATCCTTGACCTTGATGATTGGCTCTCCGATCTCTGCCGTGAATGAGCCGACCGTGCCGACCATGCTCATGAACCGTTCGACGACCATCTTTGGGTCGCCCTGTTCGATGATCTCGCCTTCCTCAAGCAGGATTGCCCGGTCCGCCAGCTCTTCGATGACGCCGGACCAGTGTGAGGTGATCGCGAGCGTCATGCCGAAATCGTCCTTTGCACTGGTAATGCTCTCATGCACAGCCTCAGCGGTCCTCCGGTCAAGCGTTCCGGTGGGTTCGTCTGCGAGAAGCACCATCGGAGCCTTGGCAAGCTGCCGCGCAAGCACAACGCGCTGTTTCTCGCCACCACTCAGTTCTCGTGCAACATGCATCATCCGGTGCGAAAGATTTACCTGTTCAAGTAAATCAGCCGCCACATCAACAGCCGATACGGCTGGATGCCCGATCTCGACAAGCGCATTGATCACGTTTGTGATCACCCGCTCATCCCCGTACAGCGCGAAGGTGCGCTGGAGCATGATTGCAATCCGGTTGGCAATGCTCCGCCGTAGCGGACTATATTTGTCAAGCGTTACAAAATCGCCGTCGATCGGCGTGAGTTTTGTCTCGCACTTTGGACAGGGTTGTCCTATCTTGCTCGGCGGTTCGACATGAGCACAATTCTCACAGTATGCAACGTGATAAATAACCTCTCCGGAACTCATCTCGTGCTCTTTGATTCCTCTTAATAGATGCATCAGCACAGTCTTTCCTGCGCCGCTGCGTCCAAGAATCCCAATACATTCGCCTTCTTCTATTGTCAGATTGATGTTTTTCAGAACCTTTTTGCCCTTGAATTCCATGTCCAGGTTCTTGATGTCTATGAGGGCTACCATCTACGTACCTCCTATGTCTTGGAACGTTAAGCGATATCGATTATATTTGCTTAACAAACCATACATCAATCTTACTATATTAAACTTTCACACATCCGGGCGGTAATACGGCTTTCGCATGGCAACCGCCTTCTCAAGCAGTGGATGCAGCTCATCTTCTGTCGCGCCGGATATGTCAACAAGACCGTCGTTACTAAGCAGGCACCCCTTTAATTGTCCATCAGATGTCACACGCAGCCGATTACAGTTTGCGCAGAACTCAGAATTGTCAATCGGTCGCACGACTTCGACCTCGGCTCCGTCGATTAAATATTTCTTGCGGCGATGCATCTCTCGCGTAACAACAGTGGACGCCCGTGCGCGCAGCGTGTCTTCAATACTACCCATATCAACACTCCCTGAAACTCCTGTAAAATCCATAAGTTCGATGATCTGGAGTATAACATCCCCTGCTCCACGTGCGAAATCGATCAGGTCCCATATCTCATCGTCGTTTGTGCCACCCAGTATCACCATATTCAGCTTGACCGGCGTAAGCCCCGCATCCACAGCAGCAGCAACACCATCCAGCACCGAATTTAGCATATCGTACCCGGTGATACGCCGGTACCGGTCAGGCTGCAACGTGTCAAGCGATACGTTCACACGGTGAAGACCCGCCGCCGCAAGATCGTGGGCGCATTCAGAAAGAAGCGTCCCATTGGTCGTTGCAGAGATATCTTTCATGCGCGGAAGCTCACTTATGATATCTGCAAAATCGCTGCGGAGGAGCGGCTCGCCTCCCGTGAACTTGATCCTGCGCACGCCGTGTTCACGCGAAGCACGCACAAGCGCTGCGATTGTCTCCTTGCCAATCTCACTTTGTGCATGCGCGAGGGTGCTCGGTGATATCGATTC
This sequence comes from Methanosarcinales archaeon, assembly GCA_030594905.1. The sequence goes on along the minus strand of JAUVEF010000004.1, from coordinate 6,074 downwards.
ACCTTCTCCGTGGCAGTAGATGCAACGCAGGTTACACCGCTGCGTAAGGGATATGCGCAGGCTCGTGATCGTGCGGTTGTACGGGTCGATTAATGGAGCACGTATGTTTTGCATGTCTGGCGTGGCGACATCTTACACAACTACACATCAATTGTTGCCTCTGGTGCACATACCAAATAGCCCCCCTACAAACGATCCACCCCACCAAAACACATAACATGAATACTCCCACATTTATGTCCATTATGGCTATCATGCGAACTCATTATGCATCTGGGATCACACCTGAGATGGGCGGCGATACCGTCACGGTCACCGGCTGGGTACACGAGATCCGCGATCTTGGAGGGATCTGTTTTCTTGTGCTGCGAGACCGGGAAGGATTTATGCAGGTCACAATGGTCAAGAAGAAGACCGATCCGGACCTCTTTGACATGGGCAGAAGACTGAACCGGGAATCTGTCATTCTGGTAACCGGAGTCGTGAAAGAGGCAAACCAAGCTCCGAACGGATACGAAATAATCCCAGAGAGTGTGGACATGCTTTCCGAGGCAGAATCCCCTCTGCCAATGGATGTCACCGAAAAGGTCGGTGCAGACATCGATACACGCCTTGATTCAAGGTTTATAGATCTGAGACGGAGAACGACACTTGCAGTATTCGTGATCCGCAACCACGCATTGAAAGCGGTCCGCGATTTTCTTGCAAACGAGGAGTTCATCGAGATTCACACCCCAAAGGTGGTCGCCGCCGCGACAGAGGGCGGCACGGCGTTGTTCCCGATTACCTACTTTAACAGAGAAGCATTCCTTAACCAGAGTCCGCAACTGTACAAACAGATCATGATGGCTGCGGGTTTCGATCGAGTGAGTGAGATCGGAGCGATCTTCCGTGCCGAGGAGCATGACACCTTGCGGCATCTCAATGAGGCTACTTCGATCGATATCGAGGCGAGTTTCATGGATCATTCTGATGTGATGGGGATTCTTGAGCGATTGGTTCATGACGTGTACGAAAACGTGTCGCGCCAGTGCGTGCCGCAGTTAGAAGCGCTCGGAATCGAGCTTACCACACCCAAACTGCCGTTTCGACGGCTGACTTATGATGACGCGCTTGATATCGCGCACCAGCAGGGGCACGAGATCGAGTGGGGCGATGACTTTGGAACTGTTGCCGAGCGCGCTGTGGGAAACGCCGTCGGTGAGCACTATTTTATCACTGATTGGCCACTGCATATCAAGCCGTATTACACCCATCCGCGCGAGGATGATACACGCTACAGCAAATCGTTTGACCTGATGCACCCGCGCATGGAACTTGCGTCGGGTTCGCAGCGTATCCACTCCCATAGTCTGCTGCGCCAGAGAATCGCGGCGTGTGGACTTGACCCTGATGGCTTTGATTTCTACCTGAAAGCGTTCAGGTACGGGATGCCTCCGCATGCCGGATGGGGGCTTGGGGCGGATCGGCTGGTCATGACCATGCTTGATGTCGAGAATATACGTGATGTGGTGTTGTTCCCCCGTGACCGAAAACGGCTCTCGCCTTAGTTATTACGGGTTAAAATACAATTATACGCCCGAAATCCTTAATAATGATGTAGGTGAAGTGGATTTAGCAACATTTGGAGGGTGCTCTTTGAAAAATACATCTATAGCGGAAGTTATTGAAGGATTGCTTGAATCGAAATCGATGTTCCTGAACAGGGATGTGCTCCGTTCGACATACGTACCGGAGTACCTCCCACACCGGGACCGTGAGGTTGAGGCACTCCTCAAAATTCTGGTCGTAGCACTGCGTGGAGACACCCCATCAAACATATTAATCTATGGAAAGACCGGGACTGGAAAAACGGCAGTTACTACACACGTTGGCGACGAACTTGAGAATGTGGGGGCAAAGCGCGGGATACCCTGTAAGGTTCTGTATATGAACTGTGAGGTCATTGATACTCAGTATCGGCTACTCGCCAACCTGGCGCGGAGTTTTGGCAAGCGGATACCGATGACAGGATGGCCCACTGATCAGGTATACACTGAATTCAAAAGTGCAGTCGATTCGACGGAACAGGTTGTGGTCATCATACTCGATGAGATCGACAAACTGATAAAGAAAGGCGATGATGTGTTATACAGCCTGTCAAGAATCAATTCTACGCTAAACCACGCCAAGGTTAGTCTTGTGGGGATTTCAAATGATTTGACGTTCACAGAATTCCTTGATCCAAGAGTCAGAAGCTCTCTTGGGGAAGAGGAGATTGTTTTTCCGCCTTACAACGCTGATCAACTGTCAGACATCCTGCGCCAGCGTGCCGAGATGGCATTTGGCAACGAATCGCTCAGTAACGATGTGATCTCACTGTGTGCTGCACTTGCGGCAAGAGAGCATGGCGACGCACGCAAGGCGCTCGACCTGCTCCGGGTCTCGGCAGAACTTGCCGAACGCGACGGTTCGATGGTTGTGCGGGTGGCAAACGTCAGGAAGGCGCAGTCCAAAATCGAGTCTGACCGGGTTGCAGAAGTCGTAGTGACGCTTCCGACCCAGTCGAAACTGCTGCTGTACGGCATCACAATACTCGATAAAGCCACTGAATCGATGCGGAAGCCAAGCGGCAGAAAGATCATGTCCACCGGCGAGGTTTATCGAATCTACAAACGCATGTGTGCTGTGCTCGATCTTGATGTGTTGACACAGCGGCGCATCACCGAACTGATCTCAGAACTCGATATGCTGGGGATCGTGAATGCAACAGTCGTCAATCGCGGGAGATATGGCATGACCAAGGAGATATCGCTCGAAACGCCTGCGGATCACGTCCATAATATGCTGGTCACAGACACCCGCCTGCAACCGCTCATTGACATGAAATTCAACTCGTTCCAGGCGCAACTGGGGATGTGAGGGGAAATATCCCCAGTATCCCCCGATTGCGGAAGATCGCGGATGATGATATAGCTCTCTTGAGCCTCCGCGTCCATCAACGGTTATTTTTCTTGATAGGATGCGATAGAATCGCAATCAGGAGTCCAATCAATATACTTGAGTAGTTACCAAAATCCGGATAGCTACCGCAGATCACTGCAACGGCCACAACCGCAGTTTATATCCCGAGCAACTCACATATCCGCTCAATCTCCCTGACCGCGCTCGAATCATCGGGCAGATCGATCAGCGGCATTCCGTGGAGGTCGTAATCCGCGAGCTTTGCGTCAAATGGGATCGTTCCGGCGATCTCAAAGCCGAGTTTTGATGCCTGCATCACCAGACTCTCTTTATTTTCGGGCGTAACCTTATTCAGAATGATGTGCATCTTTTTGAATCCGAGATCAAGTTCGGCAACAAGATCCCGTATCCGCTCGGCGGTTGTCAGTCCTTTGCGCGAGCCGTCGGTTACTAACAGCAGGTGATCGGGATCGCGGATGATCTTTCTGCTGAGATGCTCCATGCCGGCTGCGGTGTCGATGATCACAAGATCGTAGTTCTTCGTAATCTTGTCAATGATGCCACGCAGCAGGTTGTTTGCATAGCAGTAGCATCCGGCTCCATCAGGTCTTCCCATCACGAGCAGGTCGTAACCAGCATTCTCGATTAATATCTCGTATATCCGGGATTCGAGCAGACGCATCTTGTCGACATCAGGCGGGAGATCCCCCATCAGGATCTCCCTGACATCGCCCACGGTTCGGTCAGCGGTCTCGCCGAGTGCCTCCGGAAGGTTGGTGTCAGGGTCGGCATCGACCGCAAGCAGCACCCGACCTGTGCGCACGACATGCCGGATCAGCAGCGTGGCAACCGCTGTCTTCCCTGTTCCGCCCTTTCCTGTAATTGCGATGGTTATTGTCATACCACATTCTCCTCAATGCGAGGTGCATAAGGTTTTCTGGTCGACGAACTTCAGCCTCGCGAAATAATGTGAAACCGGATCAGGTAGATGCAGACCACGATCACAACAAACGAGAAGATCGCACGGAAGATCGATGCGTACTGATACTCAAACCACGTACCGATCACGTCCTGTACCGAGAAATAGAAATGGAACGTGGCAACGAGCACAAGAAACATCGCTATCACGAGCGTTCCGGTTTTGAATTTGCTTTCAAGGTTGTTATCAGCCATTAGTCCTCCCTCCTTCTGACATGGGTAAGTACGGCGACCATAATCGTAATTGCAGCCAGCATAGAAGTAAATCCAGGGGCTTTCTCCATTCCACCTGTCACTCCCCCATAATCCCTCGCTTCGGATTCTGGCATGAAATCATCGACCCGAATCGTGTCTGAGATGATCTCTTCGTCCTTCGGGATCGTGCGTTTCGGGTTGAGCTGCACCACACCCTCTCCGCGCTCAACGATTGTATCGTTCTTCCAGATCAGCGCCTCAACGATGTAATTGTAGCCATCAGGAACCGCGATATCACAACTACGGATGATCGTTGTCTCTTTCTTGATGCTTCCGGTTGTGATCCAGATCTTGTCAGCAAGTAGTCCTGCATCAACCTCACGGGCTTTGACGAGCATCGGCAGGTCCTCGCTCGTGGAGTCGCCCTCGTTTGTGAGGTAGAGATCCACACCAATCACAACTCGTGAATCAGTCACATTCTCTACCAGAAAGTCCATCTCCTGAACCTTGATACCTATATCATGGATATTTGGGGTCAGATCGCCGATACCAGAGATTTGCAACGATTGTCGTCTCAATCGCTTATCATCTTCGAATAAAACAACATCAATCCGATAGCCACCCTCTCTTTCGACACTGATCTGTTGCAACACCGGTATTGTCTTGCCCTCATCGATGCTCCCGGCAGAGGTCGTTGTCTCTCCTATGAGGAGTCCTGATGCAGAATCAAACGCTTTTAAGATTAGTTTTGCACCCCCACTCTCACCATCCCCGCGGTTCTCGACATACGTTGTCACATTCAGCAGAACATCGGTGCTTGTGACCCGCTCTGGCGAGATATCGGTCTCTGCGATCGTGAGCCGGCTTTCTTCAAAATCCCGGAGGCACCCGCAGGTCGTGAGCGATATTATGAGTATAGTGCACAAGAGTGCAATTCTCGTTTTTCGGCGCATTGTTATTGATTATATGTTAAAGTGTAATAAATGTTGTTTTATGTGCAAATTGGTTTGTAATTTCCATGCGAGGTAATTGGATCGTTGAATGGTAGCTACGAGGGTAGGATGGGTAGGGTAGTGTATAATGGGGTTTCCTCAAATTTTGATTACTTTGCGAGGAGGTGAGGGACTGTCCAGGAATGAGCACAAAAAGATGCGAAATTGGCGTACTTACTCAAGTATTGTGTGGATATTCGCATATAAAACCACGAGATTACACACGATTACACAAGATTAACACAGAAATCTTGTGGAAATCTATGCAATCTCATGGCTCCTACCACAAGTTGCCCGAGCATGCACAAATTAACGTCAAGGGAACTATGGTAGGTCGGGATAACTCCTTAGACCCCATCATTCATCTTTATTGAGTGCCCCACTGCTCCACCCTTCTACAAGTTCCCGCGACCACGCGCCATCGCAGATGATCATCTCGTCCTGAATCCACTGCGGCAGATGCTGCCTGACGCCAAGCCGTTTCTCCTGTGAAAACCGTGCATCGCAGAGCATAAGAACTCCGGTCTCGTCTGCGGACCTGTGCACCCTGCCAATCGCCTGAAGCGCTTTGTTTATCGCAGGGAGTGTGTATGCAATGAACATTCCCTTGTCTTTCCCGTATTTTCGCTGGTAGTATGCGTTTACGAGTTTCTGCACCTCTGAGAATGCCGCAAGTGGAAGTCCGACGACGATTGCCCCTTTCAGGGCTTCACCATAATAGTCGATCCCTTCGCTCATCTTTCCACCGCATACTGCAAGCAACACACCCTTTTCCATGCTGCGTCCCGATTCAAAGAACCGTTTCAATAGATCCGGGACCTGCTTTGACTCTCTTGGCTCGAGGTACAGTATCTTTCCGGAGTCATCCGCCATTCGCTCACAGTACTCAAGATACTGGTCCATCATGAAGTATGATGTGAAATATATAGCAACATTTCCAGAAACCCCTTTTATCAGAGCGGATAT
>JAUVEF010000102.1 GCA_030594905.1 Methanosarcinales archaeon | reverse complement strand
GGGGTTCGATTAGTCCTTTTGATTCTAAGCTCTCCAATCGTTTTAGTACATGATCATCGATGACAACTCCGGTTCTTCTGAATTTCGCCGTTGCCGCCCCGTTTTCACATACATAATCCTCAATCAGTTTGACATGCTTATTCTTAAGATCAGATACCTTACATTTGTATCCAACGATCAGATACCACGGCTTTTCTAAAATCTCGCGCAGAGAAAGCGTGCATAAATTATACAAGATGATGCCAAGCGGTACAACAACCGCGAGTATAACAGCGTTCATAAGCGTGTTGAATGCGAATACGTTGAGCGGCGGTGCGCCAATGATCGGAAACGCATATCCAAGCACCTCGATGTCTGGAAAGACCGGGAATATGAACGCAAGGGCGATCAGTGCTTTTGCATCCGCACCTCCGAATGCACCGAGCCGGAATAATACGTACACAAATAAATAAACGCATGTTACTATGATAATCGTATAACAAACATATCCTGTGCCTTTTATGAGCGCGTCCGCAATCACGAGCGGCAGCGCTGCAACAAAGACCACGCCCCAAAGCTCGTTTGGCACGGTTCTGGTCTGCAAGTCAGTGCGGCATGAATATAATAAGAAAGACATGCAAACAAGCAACTTCAACAAATCAATCATACTCATGCTCCGGTGATATACTCAAGTCTCTGCGGCGCTTCCACGATCGGGACACTCCCATATATCCCAATCTGTCCGCCCGCTATAATTAAACCTCCGGTGATCGATTCCACCCCGCCGACAATCGAAAATGCATCCTTGATCGATGCCGCGCCGTTCACTGCATTTCCAACCGCAGTAGCTGCCGCATCCGCAAGAGAAACGTCGTTTGAAAGTACTGTTATGGCATCAGCGTCTCCAAAACTGATCGAGTGCCCGATTCTGCCTGATGAGGTGCAGATTCCAATAATCGAGTCACGCGGCTCAATTTCAAGCCCGATGCTGACATTGGTCCCGGATTCGCCGGCATAGATTCCGACGATGACGGTTTCATCGTTGATAAGAGCGATGTCGCCGCCGTTGTCAACGATCGCGTACGTTGCGCCAGCTCTTATCATTGCTTCCACCGCCATTGACGCGATCGTACCTGCAACAGCGCTCATTGGTCCGATGCCAAGTCTGTTTGCTGCGGCGGTCATCCGCCACGCGATCTCAGGAATATCTGAAGCATACGGGTGTGCAGGTTGGCATGGTTGGTATTTGTCAAGGGTGACCGCGAAGAACGGGTCTTTCCGGATAAATTCTTCCAGATCGGATCTGCACGACCTGATCGCATCTTTTGCGGCTGGCAGGTATTCTTTTTCAGAAGTGATCGTGACGATTGTCTCTTTGAGTCGAAAGCGCTCCCGTGTGTGCTTGTTTGGTTGGCTGCGATCGGTTTTGTGCATGATTATGTTCAATAGTTATTTGCAGGATTGTATCAACCACCGCTCCTGCGCATCTGCACAGACCACAACATGGCACCCCTTACGTCTTGCCCCGCACCATAATCAGCCGGTTGATCGCATTTACGAGCGCCTCGACAGACGCCATCACGATATCCTCTCTTGCAGCGCGTGCATTCACGATTCTGCCACTCGCATCCTCTACAGCGATGGTCACCTCTGCAAGAGCATCAGAGCCTCCTGAGATCGCTTCGAGCTTGAAATCCTGCAAGTGGACCTTTGTTCCTTCGCCGAGCAGATTCTGCACCGCACCGAGTGCTGCATCCACAGGACCGACGCCGGTGTTTGCAACGACCTTTATCTCTCCGCCGACGCACGCTTTCACAGCCGCAGTCGGCGTGATGGTGTTTCCAGTCATCACCGAAACCTCCTTTAAATCGATGAACTGCTCCTTTTTAGAGACCTCTCCAAGAATGGTTTCGGTTATGGCATAGAGATCTGCATCTGTAACCGGTTTTCCTTTATCGCCGAGTTCCTTGATCCGGTTTAATATCTCTACGAGCTGTTCATCGGTTGTCTGGAATCCTGCCGCCTCGATCGCCAGTTTTACAGCGTGCCTGCCCGCATGTTTTCCAAGAACGATTCTGCGCTTTTGCCCGACCATCTCCGGAGTCATCACTCCCGGCTCAAACGTGTCGGTGCGCACGAGCACGCCATGCGTGTGGATGCCGGATTCATGCGCAAACGCATTCTCCCCGACAATCGGCATCAACTGTGGGATTCGGACACCCGTATGCTGCTCGACTATGCGCGACGTCTCATAGAGGTGCTCGGTCTCGATGTTTGTTTTTGCGCCATAGATCGTGTGCAGGATCATCACGGTCTCTGCAAGATCCGCGTTTCCTGCACGTTCTCCGAGTCCGTTGATCGTCACCTGAACCTGGCTTGCGCCTGCTTCGATGGCAGCGGTGCTATTTGCGACCGCAAGCCCGTAGTCGTTGTGGCAATGTGTATCGAGCGGCACCGAGACCGTTTTCGCGATATCCCGGATCAGGCGGTACATCATGGATGGCACCATCACGCCTACCGTATCAGGGACATTGATGATGTCGCAGCCAGCCTTCTCGACAGCCTGGTATATTTGAGTCAAGTAATCGATATCGGTCCTGGTTGCGTCCATTGCCGAGAACATGCAGGCTACGCCATGATCCTTGATGTGCTGCACCGCAGAAACAGCAAGCTCCACGACCTCCTCCCTGGACTTCCCGATGGTGTGTATCCGCTGGATATCGGACGTGGATACGAATATATGCACCATATCAACATCGCAATCGAGACACGCGTTGATATCCTTCGTTATCACCCGCGATAACCCACACACCTGTGAATTAAGACCCAATTTCGCAATCCGGGCGACTGCATCCTTTTCACCCGGAGATGCAATCGGAAAACCGGCCTCGATGATGTCAACACCGAGTTTATCCAGTTGCTCTGCGATGATAAGTTTCTGCTGGGTATCAAGCGATACGCCAGGCGTCTGCTCTCCATCCCGTAGCGTGGTATCAAATATACGTACAAACTTGTCCCGGAGTTCTTCGTTGCGATAGTTCATGGACATCACTACTCGATTTAGTTGTGCGACGGTATCAAAGCGTTGCATGGTGCCGATATGTGATATTTACAACATCGGCTGGATCTCTGCTACATCGTGATGTCCAGATGGTGCGGTTATTGTGCATAAATCTTTTTCCCAAGTTTGCGGTTTGCACGTGGCTTGTTGATTCGGATAGTTCTGCCAAAAAAAATAATAAAAATCCATCTATTAATATAACCAAAAGTTTAATAACCGCCCGAACCGAAATATACAGACTGGCATATCGCCGAGGGGTTGTACTCCATTACATGGCTATGATAACCACACTTAACAAGACCCTATCCAATTTACATGCGGATTCTTCGATCGAGGCGAGTGCGATAGTGAGTCGGAATGGGATACTGGTCACATCGAATGCACCAGGTGATGCGCGAGCATTTGCTGCGATGGCTGCAACCGTGCTTGGTGCCGCTGAAATCACAGCAGAGGGTCTGGATCGGGAAGTGCCAAAGCGAATGATCGTGGAATCGAGACACGGGCGGTTAATCATTATGGGAGCTGGCAGAAAGATGCTGCTGGTGACACTGGTCAAACCGAATGCCAATCTTGGCATGTTGCTGATGCAACTCGATGCGACGGTCGGAGAGATCGCAGAGACCGTGGATCATGCCCCGATTGCTCACCGGTCAGCGCCAGTTGCATCGGTGGGTGTCTCTTCTTAGTGCTCACCGAAAAATAAAGTAGTAAAGTAGCTGATGACACTTCACATCCATGACATTCGTGCGATTCGATTATTCGTACCATTCGTGCTCTCTTATGCCAATTTTATCACGAATTTCACGAATGACACGAATTTTAACAGATTGTTTTGTGGCAAGCCCTTAGTAATCACCATCTTACGGATGTGATGGGCGATTTTTGGTAACATTTATATCTGACAGATGGCTTGATAATCAACATCCACCTATAAGGAGGGTTTTAGCATGGATTATGCGGAAATGTCAGATAAACTTGTAAACCTGTTGGGACTGAAGGGAAAACCGATAGCAGTCTCACTCATAAAGAGGGAAGAAGACATCCCGGGAGATCTGTCAGAGATCGAGTCGCCGCGGCGGTACTGCCAGATGCTTCAGGATGCCAGATTCAAAGACACCGTGAGCCTTGCCACCGTGGACGTGCATGCCTGTGATGGCGGCGCGGCAGCCATCGGGTTCAAGGATTACGGACCGATAATTAAAACGGGCGCGCTGTACCGTTACAAGCTGAATAAGGAAGTCTCGCTCGGTGTTGCCAAGCGGGTGGTTGACCACATGCCACGACCTGAGCCCGGATCGACGGTCGCAACCATCATTGCGCCGCTTGACAAGGCGCCAACCGAGCCTGACGGCGCAAGACCTGATGTGGTTGTGGTCATGGCTGGCGTGCTTGCGGCAAGGCGGATCGTTCAGGCGGTAATCTACAGGCACGGTGGACGGTTCAATGCAAACTTTGCAGGCATACAATCGACATGTGCGGATGCCACCGCCTATCCATACATCTCAGGTAATATCAACGTCTCAATCGGGTGTGATGGTGCAGCCAAGAACGCAGGACTCTCAGATGACGAACTTGTGGTCGGCATACCGGCAGAACTGCTTGAGGAGGTTACGGAGACGCTGAGTGAATGTGCGCCAGGCTGGGATATATGGCAGAAAGGAGCGTAACAGATAACGCCCAGGAATGATATCCGAGTCAAATAGCGAAGTAGTGAAGGGATTAACTCCCTTCATTTGTATTTTTCATTCACAAACGATTTTTTCACAAAAAATCGTTCTGCTGCATCAAACTTTTTTGCTCACCGCGAAAAAAATTTCGCATTGTGAAAAATGTTCTGTTGGTTAAGAATAAATAGGTTGCAGGTGATTTGAGTCACATAACCCTGCGATAGGATGCAGATGCACAATCGCACTGGCGGCGAGGCTCATGAAACAAGTTCCAACAGG
>JAUVEF010000191.1 GCA_030594905.1 Methanosarcinales archaeon | reverse complement strand
CTTAAGAATGCAAAGATCAACATCGAGCAGGTGATTGTGGAGCAGACCGAGGAGTGATGCGAAGCGCGAAGCAAGATTGGCGGTTGGGTCCCTGAACCAGTCCACGAAGGGACCTCGGACCGCGACAACCGGATCGCTCTGCTGGTGTCAACCGCGGCGGGCAGGTCACCTCACCTAAGCGCGCTCATAATCCTACATATGGCAGCTGGCGCGATAGAATTATGACCGAGCGGACGCGAAGATACAAGCATGAAAAGAATCGAATTCCATAACCGGGAACAGGAGACAAAAGAGATCAGAGATATTCTGGACGCAGAACCATCCCTGATTACTTTCATCTACGGACCGATAAACTCTGGAAAAACCGCACTGATCAATCATCTGGTTGACCAGTTGCCAGATGATTATAAGGTGTTTTATATAAATTTGAGAGGCAGATTCATCAACAATTACGATGATTTCGTAAAAGTTCTCTTCGATGTGGAACATGTTGCAAGATATGACAGAATAAAAGAGTTCTTAAAGCCGATAGCTGCTGTTCTGCCTGAAAGCTATAACGGAATTCCAATACCAAAGGATACATTCTTGAATTTATTCAAGGAAAAAGAGATAGAGGATGTGTTCGTTTACATAGAAACCGTTCTCAGGGTTTTTTACGAAAGTGGACGTGTGCCAGTGCTGGTGATCGATGAGCTGCAGGTGATAGGAGATATGAAGATTGATGGGCATCTGATTTACAAATTATTCAATTTCTTTGTTCGACTCACCAAAGAGCTGCATCTGGCACACGTCTTTGTGGTGACCTCAGATTCACTCTTTCTCGAGCAAGTGTACAGCGAGGCGATGCTCTCCGGGCGGTGCGAGTACCTGCGGGTAGATGATTTTGATTATGGACAAACAATGGCTTTTTTGGATGGTTACGGATGGGGCGAACAAGAGAAAGAAATTGCATGGCAAGGCGTTGGTGGAAAGCCGGTAGCACTCGTTAAACTGATCAACGCGAAAGTAAGCGGAAAGAATGTCGAAGATGTGATCAGCAGCATGTTTACGCTTCGGACTGGCGAGATAGAGACTCGATTAAAGATCGTGAAGGAATTGGGTGATGAAATGGTGATAGGCGATAAACATTTCGATGTGCACCACGGAAAACTGATTTCCACCCTCAAGATGTTCGCAAGCCGTGATGAGGTTGGTGCAGAGGAGATAGACGAGATCTCGAAGAGATATCTGGTTAAAGAGAACATTCTCTTCGCAGATCCGCTTACGAAGATGATAAAGCCACAATCACAGCTTGATCTGCTTGCGATACGGGATGTAGTGGCATGAGCCGACCCGTGGCGGTGCTGGTGGCTGCGGCTGCGCTCGTGGCGATGGTTGTGTGTGTCGGTGTTGGCATGGCGGCGGGCGCGACGACGTGGGATGTGTATCCGGGTGAGGGCACGCCGATTCAGGATGCGATCGATGGCGCAGAGGCAGGGGATACGATTTACGTGCATGCGGGCACGTATGTCGAGAATCTAGTCGTGCGCAAATCTTTGACACTGGTTGGAGAAAATAGGAGCACCACAGTCATCGATGGCGACGGTAGTGCGGATATTATCAGGGTATGTGCAGATGGGTGCACAATTCGTGGGTTTACTATTGAGGGGGCTGATGATTGTGAGTGGGCGGAGAAGACGCTGGCAACCAACGAGGTCTGGGATATTGGCGGTGGATTTGCGCTCACGCCCAAGCAAATCGATGTCGATGGTGAAAAGGTATGGCTCTCGTTCACCAAAGATGGCAAGGAATACGATAGCCAGGTCATTTCGGTTGGTGATGCATACACATTCACCGACTACAAAAATGCAGACGTTCCGGTGCTACTGTGCTACGTTGTTTGCGTGTTCAGAGGGGCAGAGTCAAATCTTGTGCAGATCAAGTACGTCCTTTTCGGCGATCTTATGTCAGAGGCGGATACTGGTGTTTTTGTGGAAGAAACGACAGGGTTATGGCCAATAGTAGGGATTAGACTGGATTATTCTGATAACAACATCGTGACCGATAACGAGATAAGCTTGTGTAACTATGGTATCCGTCTTTGGAGTTCAGATAATAATATACTCACAGCCAACCTGGCATTGGATAACAACCGTGGCATCAGCCTACGGGGATCGAGCAACAACAACACCATCCACCACAACAACCTCATCAACAACACAAACTACAATGCCCACGACGAGCACACCAACCAGTGGGACTCAGGCTCCGCTGGCAACTACTACTCCGACTACACCGGCACCGACAACAACACAGACGGCATCGGCGACACTCCCTACCCGATTCCCGGCGGTAGCAGCACCGACCGTTTCCCGCTGATGCAGCCATGGACTCCGCTGCAGAAAGGCGACCTCAACGGTGATGGTTTCATCACTCCCACAGACGCCGCGATCGCACTCGTAGTCGCAGCTGGCGGTTCCGCCTCGTGCGACCCCGCGACATTCTCCGCCGCCGACACGAACGACGACCATCGTGTCACATCGCTCGACGCTCTCATGATCCTGCAGGCGGCGGCTGGCTCAATCATGTTGTGACAAAATAGTGAATCCTGCACAACACTCTTCCCCCGCCCAATTTAGCAACTCCTATTTTCCTCAAAACCGATTATCTGCATGTCCATTTCCCCGAATGTCGGGCAGGGATTCGCGATAAAACACCATCATATCTGACCCATATACCCCTCAACACCCGGGCAACTTGAAAACCCACGCGCCACCGAAAAATCTTTTTGATCTGTCAGCCACTAAAGTACCCATGATCGATATTGGAATCATCGGCGGCTCAGGATACACAGGCGGGGAACTGATCAGGCTGCTCCTGCAGCACCCGAAAGCAAGGATCAGAACCGTGACATCGAGGCGGCTTGCAGGCACTCCTGTGACAGACGTTCACAGGCACCTCTCAGGGCTAATCGATCTGGATTTCGCCACACCCGCGCCATCGGAGATCGCTTCTGCGTGCGAAGTTGTGTTCACGGCAGTACCGCACGGCGCTGCGATGGATATCGTCCCGGAACTC
>JAUVEF010000135.1 GCA_030594905.1 Methanosarcinales archaeon | reverse complement strand
CATACTGGCGTGGGGTTGCGCGTGAATTTCGTCTCGAAACCATGGAATCAAAAAGGTTTATGATTAACTAAAAGAACAATTATCCTCTCGCAATTGAGACGCTCGCAATTAACATTTTGTAATCATGACGCTCAGAACCCCCATCGTGTGTGTGCTCGGACACGTTGATCACGGAAAGACGACGCTGCTTGACAGAATCAGGGGCAGCGCGATCGCTGACGAGGAGTCTGGCGCGATTACCCAGCACATCGGCGCGACCGAGGTACCCATCGATGCGATTGAGAAAGCATGTGGACCCTCGTTTGCCGGGAAGTTCATCGTTCCGGGCTTACTCTTCATCGATACGCCAGGGCACCACGCGTTCACAACGCTTCGCAGCCGCGGCGGCGCGCTCGCAGACCTTGCTATACTGGTCGTCGATATCAACGAAGGCTTCCTGCCACAAACAATCGAGTCCCTGCACATACTAAAGAAGTTCAAGACTCCGTTTGTGATCGCGGCAAACAAGATCGATCGCATACATGGCTGGCAGAACCGCGGAGACGCGTCGTTTGTCAGCAGCTATGAGAAGCAGGGCGACCACGCACGGAAGGAGTTCGACCGAAAGTTCTACGAGCTGATCGGAACGCTCTATGAAAGCGGATTTAATGCGGACAGATACGATAACATCTCTGATTTTAGAACAACCATCAGTGTGATCCCGGTGAGCGCAAAAACAGGGGAAGGAGTCTCGGATATACTGATGGTGCTACTCGGGCTGGCGCAGCGTTTCCTTGAACAGAATCTGGTGGTGAGCGCAACCGGAGCCGGCGTCTGCACGATCCTTGAGGTCAGCGAGACACATGGGCTTGGAACAACCGTGGATGCGATCCTGTATGATGGCGAACTTGCGGTCGGTGACAATATCGTCGTCGGGGGGCAGCCGGTCGTCACGACAAAGGTACGTGCACTTCTTAAACCTGGTGCAGTGGCTGATATCGGATCAAACGAATCGTTCCTCCGGGTAAAACGCGTAACAGCAGCTTCCGGGGTCAGAATCGCAGCGCCGAATCTTGAACACGCTTACGCAGGATCGATGATCAAGGTGCCATCCGATAGTCCGGGTAGCATCGAGGATGCGGTGCGCGAGATCGAGAGCGAGATTGATACTGTACAGATAACGACTGATACCGACGGCGTTGTTCTATGTGCCGACACTATCGGATCGCTCGAGGCAATAACAGGGGAGCTTAGAAATAAAGACATCGCGATCAGGATTGCCAAAGTCGGCAATATTGCAAGGAGGGACGTTGTTGAGGCTACAACATGCAAAAACCCTTTGTACCGGATAGTTATTGGATTTAATGTTGACGTGCTTCCTGATGCGGTGGAAGAGTTACAGAGGTCGGGGACGCACCTCTTCCAGAGTGACGTGATCTATGGTTTGATCGATGACTATCAGAGTTGGTCGTCGAAGGAAAAGGAGATCGTCGAGAAGAAACTCTCTGAAGCAGTGATCAGACCCGGACAGTTCACAATTATGGATGGTTGTGTCTTCAGGCAGAATAATCCTGCGGTTGTCGGTGTGCACGTTCTTGGTGGCGTGATCAAGCCGGGAAGTCCAGTTATGCGCACAGATGGTGTGTATGTCGGGTCGATAAAAGGGATTCAGGAGCGTAGTGAATCTATAAGCGAGGCGAAATATCATGCGGAGGTCGCCGTCGCAATCGAGGGTCCGACGGTCGGACGGCAGATCAAGGAAGGTGATGTGCTGCTCGTCGATATTCCGGAACGCCATGCAAAGCTGGTCGAGCAGGAACTGTATGACACGCTCTCGCCTGATGCAATCGAAGCATTCAACAAGTTTCTGGAGATCAAGCGGAAGGACGACCCTTTCTGGGGACTATGACCTGACAAACCAACCACCCAATGATCACCCAACCAACCACATTTAAGTAGTAGATGGTGCGGAATATATGTGTAGACGTGGAATGATGGAAACACAGAGGATATCATGTCGATAAAAGAAACCGTTGAACAGTGTAATAACATTCTAAATACGATTCTCGGCGACACATCGGTCCCGAGGAACATACGGCGCGCCGCTGATGAAATAAAAGAAATTCTATCTGCTGAAAACGACTCTATACCATTTCGCGCTGCAACCAGCTTATCAATTCTTAATAAAATCACAAACGATCCAAATATGCCGCTGCATACTCGTACTCTTGTCTGGAATCTTGCAAGCCAGCTGGAGACGATTGCAGTCGGGGATTGAACAATTATGATGAAGCCGAATCGGGGAGATTGGGTAAGCGCCACAGCAGGTCGCGTAACGTATGAAGGCACGCTGATGCCAAGCACCACAGATCACACAGTGATCAAGCTACGTAATGGCTACAACATCGGCTTGAAGAAGAGCGTGCCCCTTACGCTGGTTGAGACTGGAGTGCGCCCTCCAAAACCAGAATCCCGTGCTATGGGGGTGCGGGAGGGACTGCCAACCGTCGCCATATTATCAACCGGTGGCACCATCGCAAGCCGGGTTGATTACCGCACCGGAGCAGTCACCGCGCAGTCTACAGCCGAGGAGATCATCGCTGCGATACCAGAGTTGGAAGAGATCGCAAACTATCGCTCAAGAGTCGTGTATAACATATTATCAGAGAACATGCGTGCGGAATACTGGATCGAACTTGCACGCGCAATCTTTGAAGAGATCAATAAAGGCGCAGACGGTGTGATCATAACTCACGGCACCGATACGATGGGGTATACCGCTGCAGCGCTCTCTTTCATGATAGAGCCGCCAGTTCCGGTAGTTCTGGTAGGCTCGCAGCGCAGTGCGGACCGACCATCAAGCGATAACGCGATGAATGCGATCTGCGCGGCATCAGTCGCCGTGAGTGACATCGCAGAGGTCTGCGTGGTTATGCACGAGAGTACATCAGACGACCACTGCCTGATACACCGCGGGACACGGGCTAGGAAGATGCACACCTCACGCAGGGATGCATTCCAGTCGATCAATGCGCCGCCGATCGGACGGGTAGACTACCCCTCATGTGAGATCAGGACATTCACCAATTATGTGCGAAGAGGGCAGCGGCAACTCAGGATCCATGATGGCATAGAGCCAAAATGCGCCCTTCTTAAGTTTATACCAGGGGCAAGCCCGGAACTGCTCAGGTTTTGCAGCTTTTCGGGATACAAAGGCATCGTGATAGAGGGTACCGGGCTTGGACACGTCCCGGCTGAATGGATTCCGCTCATCGAGTACGCAACTACGAGTGGCATTCCGGTTGTGATCACGTCCCAGTGCATGCAAGGCAGGATCTGTGACCGGGTGTATGATACCGGCAGGGACATGCTGAAAGCAGGCGTGATCGAGGGCGAGGATATGCTGCCAGAAACCGCGCTTGTGAAACTGATGTGGTTGCTTGGGCAGGGGTTGGATTATGAAGAAGTATGCATGAGGATGCGACAGAACATATCTGGCGAGATTCTGGGGAGTTCGAGCCACCATGGCGCAGTTGATAATATCTGACATCCATGCCGATATACATGCACTTGACGCGATCATGGAAATCACCCGGGATCGGGCGTTCGTTGACCTGTATGGTGAGATCACGAGAATTATTAACCTTGGTGACGTTGTTGGGTGGGGATTTCGCCCGATCGAAGTGATCGAGCGGTTAATCGACTGTGGGGGGAATACTGACCTATTATCTATCATGGGAAACCATGACGAGGCATTTCTGCTTAATCGGGATATCCTTGGAAATAGTTCTGAGAGCAGAGATGCACATTCTGACCTGCGCGGGAATCAACGGTGTATGCGATTCCTGAAGAGTCTGCCGCAGCATATAGTAGATAAGGCGGACCGGATTCTTGCGGTGCACGGGGGACCGATCGATCCGTCCAGAATCCCGGAGCGAACGTGTCCTGACCGCCTGCTGTACCGGCGAACATGGCAGAGGATCTCAGAATGTGGCTATGATTATTGCGATGGTGCGGGGTATCATTACACGCCGGAACATGCATTCGAGGACGCTGTGGAATCACTTGGCAGCGGGGTTCTGATACTCTGCGGGCATGAGCATCTTGAAGCATGTTATATAAAGGTTAACGGGAAGCAGAAGAATGTTATAGGCGATATGATCCGGCGGGAGGAGGTTTTTTCGAATCGCAGCGTCAACATAAAGGCTATGGTGCGGCAGGAAGGCGTGAATTACCTTATGAGGGTTGGCATCGCGGG
>JAUVEF010000188.1 GCA_030594905.1 Methanosarcinales archaeon | reverse complement strand
GATTCGACCGCATCCTTGTAGTGAGGCATGAGCGATTCTACGCCGCCCACGTAAGTCACTCTCATACCGTTTAGATCGACATCGACCACATTACTCCATGCACCTACTTCAGGGTCTTCTGTGCTGCCAGTGATTGCTGGTGATCCACCATCCGGTATCGCGCAATCCATCCGGTCCTTTTGCAGCAGTTGACCGGTCAGGCACATCACCTCACTGGTCAATAGATTAATCTCCTTCTTCATATCGCAGGTCCGGTCGAGTGTGTCCGCACCACCCAGCTTCTCAAAGTCGCTGGTCAATTGTCTGTTCAATTGCTTTTGCACCTCAAGTGCGGCATTGATTCGTGATTTATCCTCTCTGATTGATTCAATATCTGATTTTAGTTGCTCTCTTTTTCGCTCCAACCGGTCACACTTTGTCTGGAGTTTTTCGCTCGATTCAAGAGCATTGCCCAGGTTCTTCAGAATATCCTCGGGTCTGCCATCAGCAGTCGAACGCCGGAGTGTATCATAGAACCGCGAGGCTCGGTGCTCGAGGATGTGCGTCGTGGCAAAGACTCGTGCCTCAATCTCATCAATATCTTCGTGCTGACTTCGCACGGCAAACCAGACAAGCGCGGAAAGAGGTATACTCTTGCCGTTTCCACCTCCGTTTCTGTTTCCGTTTCTGCCTTCGGTCACAGTCCCAGTTCCAGTTCCATTTCCATTCTCGATATATTTATATATCTCATTTCGTGGAATGCGCTTGAAGTCGCTTTCGTATCGTCCGAACCGCGCCTTTAACATTTTATCCAGTTGTCCGGATGCTTTGTTCCGGGTGCTACACAGTTGAACAAGGTCGCCATGCATCTCATAAGGCGCGTTTCGGCTCTGGTCCAGCTTCAATTTCTTGAAAACGTTGACCAGTTCTTTGTCATCAAACGTCAGACCCAGAATCGTGCAGATCGTCTGACTCTTGAATTCCCATATCTTTCTTTCAGGCATTTTTATCCCCACTGATAAGCCCCGGGCACACAACCCCCGGGGACCATCTCCGGACTACTCGACCAGCAATTTTTCAGCCAGACCGTGACCGATGGTGATCAACTGATCTCCCACGCTTGCAAGCACATAAGTGCCTCTCGCGGGACTCGGTGCCGGCGCATCTCTCCTGAGTAAGGTCAGCTCAGCGCCCGGTTTAAGCCCGGTTTGATCAAATTTATCCACGAGATGGGTTCCACCGATGATCCGCTCCACAGTAGCCGTTTCACCATCTTTGATGTAGTTTGCCTGCACAGACTTTCCATCTGCCGCCACCATCAGCTTTGATGCCTGACCTTCACCCATTCGTATCTCGGTGCGTCCGTCACCTGCCACAAACACTATGGTGCGGTCCGGAACATGGCAAAGGAATGTCAGTTCACTTCCCTCTGTGATACCAAGCCCTGCGAGAAAATCCGTAAAATCTTTTCCGCCTTCGATTGATCGAACGGTTCCCTTGTCGCCAGCCTCTAACCTCAACAACGGAAGAACATCCCCGCCCATCTCTACATAGATCTTATCTGCCCATCCACGAGCTATGATCAGTTCCTGATCTCTCATCGACAGGGAGATTGGTCCCCCATGCACGTGCACAGGCTCGGTTGCCACCACAGTGAGTTCGACGCCTTCCTGTACGCCGAGTTCATCGAGGTGTTGTTTAGTATCAAGACCACCTGTGATCTCCTTGACGATCACCGTGGTTTCAGGTTCCACATTGTTCAATGATTTCATCTTATATCACCTATTTTTTGATTTGTTGCCGTTATTGGCGCGGTTAGGTTATATGGTACATTGTTAGGTGTACAAGTAATCTACCCTAATAATGTTAGGATAATTCAAAAGCCCGAATTTCGCCATCTCTGATGATGTCAATCGGATTTTCTCCTGCGAAGAGCCGCCCAGCCACCATATCTTTCGCGTGACGGTATTCATTCATCCGCTTTTCTGACGCTTTCGGGTTCCCGTACATACACCACATGCCGCGTTTTGTGTTTCTGAGGGAACTTAAGCCCATAAATCCCTTAACGTCCTTAAGCGGAATTCCGAGAAATATTCCGATCTCATGCGGGCACCCCGCGGCATATCTATGCCGGAGCACGCTCAACACATAATCAACGCCAAGGGAACCTGCAGAACCTGATTCGTATCCGCAGTCAGACAGGAATTGCAGTACCTGCATTCTCGCAAGCAATCTGTTTAACTGACTGCGATTGAAGAATATGACGATCGCGTTTTTATCTGTACGTTTCAATTCATAGTAATCGATTTCGGATCCTGTGAAGATGCCTGCCTTGGAACGGTCCCATATATCAAGTAGCCCGCCGTTTTCATTGGAGATGTTCATCACCGTTGCCGGCTTTCCGCCCGCGATGGTGGGCGCGATACACCTCACGATTCTGTAGACCAGATCTCTTGTGTTGCTAATCCTATCCATGTTATCGACCCATTGTTAGGTACTCCTAAACAACATCTGTGCCAGTTAGGTGTACAAATGAGCTGCCCTAAAAAAATTAGGTTTTGAGCGAAAACCCAAACAATTGCAGAGAAGATTTTGAGTATATGCAGCCAAGTTTCGGAACTACGCATAGACGCCCAAAGTCACCCCAAAAGAATATATGCCCTTCCGCACCGAAAGAACAATTATGAAAACAAGCGTGCGATTCCTGTTGATCGCTGCCGGAATCATAGCCCTATCCCTCACCTTTGTGACCGCAGGGCTTGGCTTTGGCGAGCATCTATGCGATCCAACAAACTGCAGGAAGTGTCATGCAACGATATACGAGGAGTTCACCACCACCGGCGCACATGCAAGTATCACGTGCGGCGACTGCCACCAGAACACAGACCTTGATTACAGCGTTCCTCTCTCGTTTAACCTCTCGTGGCTCGATGTGCCAGCCGACACGCCGCACACCGCCGTATCGGTCGAGTGCATCGACTGCCATCCGCACGTGATGAATGAACTGAGTAATAGTGGCGAGGTGCATGCCAGATTCTATGAAAAGAGCATGGAGTTTCAGCCCGATCGCCCGAATGCAGCCTGTATCGCCTGCCACACCCACGCAGACGTTGA
>JAUVEF010000151.1 GCA_030594905.1 Methanosarcinales archaeon | reverse complement strand
GGATGATGGGAGTGTCTGGGCACGTGTTCATATCATTTCTATCCCTCTACATCCACTGTAAGCTGGAGCATATCCTGAAGAAGGGCGAGTTGAATCGGAGCAAAACCACCCGCGCCAACCTTCCACAACGAGACATTATCTGGTTGGATAAGCAAAGAGGGATAAGATGACTGGAAAATTGACCGAAGTTCCACAGACCGACCCGAGCAATCTGCTCCGGCTAAGGGATAGCGTCTATGCTGATGATCTGTTCATAACCGCAGTTGCCCATCTTAATCTCTTTTCATGTCTTGATAACAATCCGGCAGAAGCAGATCTGCAGGGGATTTGTTCATCATTGCAGATTGAAGAAAGACCCGCGGAGGTGATGCTCACTCTCTTCAAGTCACTGAACTTGATTGAAGAAAAGGACGGCAGATATCATCTGACCGAACTTTCAAAAGATCATCTGGCTGAGTCATCTCCGTGGTTTTTAGGACCCTATATCTCTTCGCTAAAGGAAATACCCGTATGCGATGAGATGTTGAAGGTTCTGAAGACTGGCAAACCTGCAAACTGGAGTGCAAGCAAAGATGAAAAAGAGTGGTCGCTTGCAATGGAGGACAATGGTTTTGCGGAAGCGTTCACCGCGGGCATGGATAGCCGCGGTGCGTATCTTGCTCCGATTCTTGCGAAAACAATCGATCTGAAAGGCTACAACAGGTTGCTGGATATTGCCGGCGCATCCGGCATATATTCATCGGCTATCGTATCCCGGCATCCCCATCTGTCGGCATCGGTCTTTGAAAAGCCTCCGGTTGACCGTATCGCCAAAAACTTGATAAATAAAAGGAATTTGTCAGATAAAATCGGGGTGATCGCAGGAGATATGTTCAGGGACGAGTTTCCTCCCGGATTTGATATTCACCTTTTCTCTAACGTTTTGCATGATTGGGATATTGGGGCGGTCAAAACGCTGCTTGAGAATTCATACAGGAATTTAAAACCGGGTGGCATGATACTGATCCATGATGCCCATCTAAATACAGAAAAAGACGGTCCTCTGGCAGTAGCCGAGTATTCTGTTCTGTTAATGTTTTTAACCGAAGGGAGATGCTATTCAATCTCCGAAATGGAAGAAGTACTGGTGGAGGTTGGATTTTCCGAAATAACATACGTGCCGACAGTTGCAAACAGGAGCGTGATTGTAGGGAAAAAGCCAGTGTGACCCCAGGTATATACATAAAATCACCGATCCACATCGCAACGCTTGATGCGGGGGATGATGGCTTTGGACATCCTTAGGCGTGCTTTGTGATCGAATCCGGCGCTCTGTTTATGCCGAGCTACAGTTAACCTTAAAGATGCTTGTTAACCATTAACCAGAAACACGTTAACAATCAGGATCGATACTATGCCAGAAGAACACCCCGGAGTAAGACCGATGGTCTACGCATCCATGTTTGCAGCCCTGACTGCGGTTGGTGCGCTCATACGAATCCCGGTCCCGATAAGCCCTGTGCCGCTCACGCTCCAGGTATTCTTTGTGCTGCTAACAGGGCTGGTACTGGGCAGCAGGTGGGGCGCAACCAGCATGGCAGTGTATGTGATGCTTGGAATCATAGGTTTCCCGGTCTTTTCAGGAGGTTCGTCTGGAATTGGGGTTATTCTTGGACCTACGGGTGGATATCTGATTGGGTTTGTTATGGGTGCATTTATCACCGGGTTAACCGTTGAAAATCTCGGCAGAAGTACGATTGTCATGATCACCGCTATGGTCGCCGGTCTTACAGTGATCTATGCTACCGGAGTCCTGCAATTATTTATTATCGCAGATATGCCATCCCTCCAGGAGGCTGCTATGATTGGTGTTTTACCATTCCTAATTGGGGATATGATCAAACTGATTGCTGCATTTGCTGTAGCGAAGCGGATAGGGAATATTATGGGACAAAATAAATCCTGATGGCATATAACAGTATATAATGGCATATAAGGTGACACACCGGATACACAAATGATTGAACTGGAAGACGTGCATTTTTATCGCCAAAAAAAGCCGATTCTAAAGAGCGTGGATATCCATATCAAAAAGGGCGAGTGTATTGGCATCGTGGGTGCCAACGGCTCTGGGAAAACGACGTTTGCCCGACTTCTGAACGGTCTGCTGCTTCCACAGAAAGGAGTTGTCCGGGTAAACGGAAAGCCCACCAGCGATTTGGAAAACCTGCTTGTGATCAGAAGATCGATAGGAATCGTATTCCAGAACCCGGACGCCCAGGCGATTGGTGAAACCGTGGAAGAGGACATTGTATTTGGTCTTGAGAACTTAGGTGTCCCAAAACCAGAGATTGACCGTCGAATCGATAAATATCTAAAGATGCTCGGAACAACGGGGTTGAGAGATCGAAATATCAACCTTCTGAGTGGGGGGCAGAAGCAATTGGTAAATCTTGCCGCGGTCATGGCAATGGAGCCAGAATGCATCGTTTTAGACGAGCCAATCTCGATGCTGGATTCGTGTAGCCGTAAACACGTGCTCAAGACCCTGTCCGAATTGAACATCGTCGGCACCTCGATCGTCCTGATCACACATGACCCGGGCGATCTGGTTGACTGCTCCAGGGTCTTTACCATATCGGGGGGTAGAATTTCGCAGACCGACCCTGAAACCCTTGTTGCCTGCGAAGACGCGAGATTTGGATTTGCAGGATCTGCGGGATCTATAGGATCTATAAGACCTGCGGGGTTTTCGGAGGTTGCCCGGCAATCAGAACCGCATAGCGATGGGACTAAAGTAAACGTGAGCCATATCTATGAACCGGGCACAGAGTGGGCGACTGCTGCCCTCACTGATATCAACTTCACTATCGAGAAGGGGTGCGTTACCGGAATCATTGGCGGGATCGGTTCAGGAAAGTCCACGCTCGCAAGCCTCATCGCGGGTCTCGAAACGCCCACCACAGGCAGCATCAACATGGACGGCAGACCCCCGGAACCCGGGAAAAACGTGGCGATTCTATTCCAGCAGCCCGAAGACTTCTTCTTTGAAAAAACAGTACGAAAGGAGCTGACTTTTGGGCTTAAGATGGTGGATGTGCCAGAGGAGGTGATGCAGTCAAGAGTGCATTCTGCAATGTCGCAGGTAGGTCTGGACGTGGAGATTCTTGATCGTTCACCATTTCAACTCAGCATAGGGGAGCAGAGACTCGTTGCCCTTGCTTCAATACTTGCAATATATCCGGAATACATAGTTCTTGACGAACCCACCGCCAGCCTTGATTCAGAATCAAGAAAAAAGGTTCTGGATGCCATCAGGGGTGTTGCAGGAAGCTCGACTATCATCTACATCTCGCACCACATCAAGGATGTCCTGGACATTTCAGACCGAATCGTCGTGCTGAAACATGGGGGTCTGGCATTCACTGGCACGAAAAGCCAGTACATAACATGGACGTCCGGGAAATATGAAGTGGAGGGGTGTTGACCGTGCTTACTGGCTACAGAAAGGGGCACTCGTGCATCCATACGCTTGATCCGCGCACGAAGCTGCTTGCAACTGTTGGAATCGGCATCCTGGCATATTTAGCAGGTCCTCCGGGACTCGGGCTGCTGTCCGCCGCAATTCCTGTGCTGGCGCATATCGCGGGCATACCGGTCACCAGTCTCATGAAAAAGCTCAAACCGGTGCTGTTATTCTTTGTTGCGATATTTATAGTCCATCTACCTGTAGAAGGTGGTATATACGTAGGGACACTTGCCATAGTGCGATTTGCACTCCTGATACTCTTTGCCACAATACTAATCCATACGACCAGTCCGTCCGAGCTGAACATGGCTCTCGCATACTTTCTAAGACCACTCGGAAGGCATGGCGCCGATGTTGCATTCATGGTGCGGGTGGCGATGGCTTTTATACCAGGGCTGATGCGGGATAAAGAGACCATTCTGCGGGCGCAAACAGCAAGGGGTTACAAACCAAAGGGTTTAACCGGTTTTACCGCTACGATGGT
>JAUVEF010000039.1 GCA_030594905.1 Methanosarcinales archaeon | reverse complement strand
ATCGACGATGCGCCAAGATCCTCGTAGAAGATGGCTTTCTCCGGAGAATTCACAAACGAGAGCACCGATACGACCGGTTTCATCTCAAAATCTTTTGCGATCACCTCAACCAAGTACGGGTCTGCCACAACCGTGGTATCGACCCCGCAGCTATCAAGCTCCCCGAGATAGCGGTAGATGAGGTTGAAGCCCTCCGGTGTCAGATGCCGCCCGCCCATACACGAGCTGTTGAGCACGATCTCCATCTTCACGCCGTTTTTGTGAGCGTACTCGGTCTGCGCCCTTATGTCATCGATCTCAGGGGCGGCAAGATTGCTCCTGCCCGTACCAACAAAGTCGGGCGAGCCTGCCATGAAGACTGAGTAGATGTCCTTTTTCGCCTCTGATATGAGTTTCTTCAGTCCGTCAAAGTGTCCCGGATGTGGCACGTACAGTTTCTTTTTCATGTTTCCCCTGATGCCGGGTAATACTTCTCCTGAATATCCTCGCCCAGTCGTCCAATAGCGTCCGCTCGACACTGCCTACAGTGCCGCATCTGTTTGGTGATCTTGCTACATTTGTCCTGCATGGCGCGTTTCTCTGATGGCGTCGGTGGCGTTATGTCCGCGAATTTATACTGCGGGATGAGCGGCATGACGTTCTGCAGGTAAACCCCGACACTCTTGATCTTCTCTGCCACATCGAGTATGTGATGATCGTTTACAGTCGGTATCAGGACTGTGTTCACCTTTGTTATTATGCCCAGTTCAACTGACCTTGCAAGCCCTTTTAACTGGTTTTCGAGCAGGATCTCCGCAGCCTCCCTCCCGGTGTACTTTTTCCCGTGATAATTGATAAACGAATAGATCTTCTCGCCAATAGCCGGATCAACCGCGCTCATCGTCACTGTGATATTCGAAACTCCGAGTTCATTCAAGAGATCCACCTTCTCAGGAAGCAGGAGACCGTTGGTGCTGAGGCACTTGATCAGATGTGGAAAATCCTCCTGCAGGAGTCGGAGCGTCTCAAACGTCTCCTCATTAGCGAGTGGTTCACCAGGACCTGCGATCCCTATCACCTTTATGTAGGGGAAGTCTGTGATCACTTCTCTGACACGTTCTAACGCCTCATCGGGCGATAGTACCTTGCTTGTGACGCCGGGTCTGCTCTCGTTCACACAGTCAAACTCCCGGATACAGTAGTTGCACTGTATGTTACACTTCGGAGCGACCGCAAGATGCATCCTGCCGAATGCGTGACACGCGCCCTCGCTGAAACAGGGGTGCTCCTGTATCTGCCTGAGTTGCGAAGGATCCCATGGAACGTCCCGGTCATTGACTCTTGCTACCCGGTACTCGTCGCATTCCCCGCACTCGCCACGATCCTCGTGTTCATTAGATGTCATACGGACTCAACAGCGGTAACTTCCGGAATCTCGTGTTTCAGCATACGCTCAACACCGAGTTTCAGCGTGTATTGCGACATGGCACAGCCGGCGCAGGCGCCAACAAGCTTCACTTTGACGACGCCGTCGTCACTAACGTCGATCAGTTCGATATCGCCGCCATCAGCCTGCAACATCGGTCGGATCTTCTCCATTACAGGTATAACCTTTTCTTTTATGTCAGTCAATCTTATTGCCTCCTTTTCATGAATGGTCGCCGCACTGGTTAGTAAAGCTATCGTTTCAGCGACCTTTAGGACATCGTCACCTCGAGCACACCAGTGACCGATAACCCCTCCGTTCGATCTCTTCAGTTGTACTACCCTCCCCCCCATCCCTCGCAAGAAATACCCCTTCTGTGGTCACCTCGCCGATCACGGTTAGTTCACATGCACGCCTGGCATCGGCAAGTCTGCTCGCCCTAACTGTGAAGAGCAACTCGAAGTCTCCGCCGGAGTACAGCGCCAGCGCCAGATCCGGATTCTGCGACCCATCCGGCTCTGATAGCACCGGAAGCAGGTCCGCACATATCCGAAATCCGCACCCGTTGGTCTCTGCCAGTTGGTGCAATGATAGTGCAAGCCCGTCGCTGTTATCCATCATCGCGGTGACCGCGCCCGATTCCGCAAGTCGGATCCCTTCTTCTATGCGGGGAATCGGCTCAAAGAACTTCTTCACTGCGATTGAATCCCGCATCTCCTGTTCTGTATGTCCCTTCCCGAGTGCTGCTATGCCAGCCCCAGCCATACCAGGGCGCCCGGTGACGCAAACCAGATCGCCTACGTTTGCACCCCACCTGCGCAGTATTTGGTTCTTTGGCACGCGTCCGAGCGCCGTTCCGCAGATCGTCAGTTCCTGATGCGAGTCAGTGTCCCCGCCGATTATGGCTGTGCCACACTTGCGCACACATGCATCCATCCCCTCAATCATCGAATCAATGAATGCAGACTCGACGTCCGGCAGACCCATCGATACGAGCATGCCCTGTGGATGTGCGCCCATCGCAGCGATGTCGCTGAGTGTTGCTGCGGCGCACATCCACCCGATCTGCCATGCGCTCATCTCAACAGGAAAGTCGGTCACCCTGTGGAACATATCGGTGGTTGCGACCAGATACTCGGTATCTGTGAGATCCAGGACCGCACAGTCATCAAATTCGATGTCCAGCCGCTTCACGATCCGCTTCACGATCGCAGTCTCGCCGAGTTCGTAGAGGGTCATGTCAACATCAGTTGTATCCTGCCCTGTATTTGTTTTTGTCGCTATTCACGAAATGATCGATACCGTGGGTGTCGTGAATGCCAGAGCAGAGATGCGGATAAACTGATGGGGCAACATGCGGGTCCCGGATTAGACCCCGCCTACCATCAGCTTGAAGACCAGCAGACTGACCGTCACCATAATTATGGCGTGTTTGAGTCCTGATAGCACGCTTCCCTCACCCATCACACCTGCGATCAAACCGGAGCAAAGCCCCTGGATGAGCGATGCATGGAAAAACATTCGTTTATATGCGTTAAGATCAAAAGCACCAAGAAATCCTGCATCTCCCCCGGATTCAGCCATCTGCTCGCCAGCTTCTGCCATCTGCGTCAAAAACGTAGCTGCGATCACATAAATAACCCCGACAAAGACGAGGAATGAGATGTATATGATTATAATATAAATCATCATATTCATCACCCGTTCCCGCTTGAGCGCCTGCTCGGTCTCGGCATCCCGCGCAGCCACTTCGAGCACCTCTCCGAGGTCTCCACTCGATTCGTTCGCCCTGGTGATCAGCGTGATCGATCTTGACACCACATGCGTCCTGATACGGTTTGCAAACCGCACCAGCGAATCATTGACATCCATGCCCCAGTCGATATCGTTCCAGATCAGCTTGATCTGCTTGCTGAGTGTGCCGATGTTTGATTTTGACATCAGTTTGATCGAATCCCGTATGGTCATGCCGGTCTCGTTCGTGCTCGCAAGTTTGCTCAGGAAGCTTGGGATCTGCTTCTGGAGTCTACTTTCACGCATGCTCTTTGCTTCGTGGAAGATTGCGAGCGGAATGATTGCTATGTAGAACGAATACACAAGATGGTCATCCAGGAAGTTTATGATAAGATCGAGGTCCAACAGTTCGTTTTGATGGATTAAAAACGCAATAACAAAGAATAACAGCGCGAGCGGGATGCTTACAAGCAGTATGTTTGTTGGCTGCATCTTCACCGATTTCAGTGGATCACGGATCACATGCCTTAGAGCGAGCGATTTTCTGGATTTTATGAAACGCTCCCATCTCTGCTTCAGCGCTTCCAGCCGTTTTGTCTCTGGGCTAGCGGATGCGTTCTTGTCGATCTCCAGGCTTGCGAGTTCGGGTGGCATAACAACATCACGGTTTAAGTTGATTCGTGTGCCGAGAAGTGCAGGGATGCCGCCAGCCGCTGGCGACAACATATTGATCATGACAACGAACACGACCGAACCAATCGGGATCACGGCGTAAATGATCGCATACAGCATCATATCGTTTCCCGAGCCCATTAGCACCATCATCACGCCCATTATTATGATAAAGAGGGGACCTGCCACAAAAGCAGTCACATAAGACTCTGCGATCAGAGCAAGCGTCTCAAGATAACCTTTCTGATCTATTATGGCATCTTTCAGGTACTGATCTGACTTCTCCTTGAAGTACCGGGGAATATCGCCACCACTGTCGATGACCGATAGCAGATTGTGCGTCAGGTCCTGAAATTTGCTAGATACGGTCATTTCAGAGGCATTCTGGAGCGCTATACGGAGATCGTGCCCGAAATATTCCATGTCCCGAACGATCATGTCTACTTCCTTTGCGACCTCGCCGTACGTATTCTCACACTTTGCAAGCGATTTGAATATCTCGATGATGTTCATGCCGCCGTTTGAGAGTGCGTACATAAATGTGACTGCATACGGGAGGTTCTGGTTGATCGAGGTCTTACGCTCGCCTGCTTTGAAGGACGGGTAGAGTAGGAACAGGACATAGACGATTCCGCCGAGGACGACGCTGAGAAATACTATAGCGAACAGCGAGATGAATAGCCATTTGTAATCGAGCAACCACGCCGTCGATTCGCTAAATGTCAGTTTTGTGATCTGTTCAGGCAGTTTGACGAATGTAATGACGACGAAAGAAAATATCAGCCCGATAAGTGCTCCGAGGATTCCCGCGAGCACGGCATAGAATATTGAACTTGATATATATAGCTCATAAGATATCGGTATGCGAGCCTGCTGAAGCTTGGTTTGCAGATCACGATACTGTTCCGAATGCGTTTTGATGTGGTCGCCAAGCACTACGAACGGGATCATCATAAACAAGCGCAGCCGTTGGTGGAACTGTTTAGTGAATTTATCGAATGCCGAATCTGTTGTTTCGCCCTCGCCATCAGGTGTGTCAAGCTCATGCATCGCAGAAAGGATTCTTAGCTTATGTTCCTCGACTTTTTCTTCGATTTCGGTACCCTCGGTTCCTGTCCCCAGTCCGAACATCCCTGAGAGTTGATCTGCTGAACTTGTGGGGGACGCGATAGTCGATGCAGGCTTTGGCACTCCCGGTTCAGCATTTTCTGCCGGTACCGGTCCCGCAAGAAGAACTTCGACTTCATCCTCGTCAAGTGTTTCCGTATCAGCTGGTAACTCCGGTTTTTCGGGATTTGGTTCGTCTGGAATGCCGGATCGGGTCTTGCCTGCCGCAGCGCGAAGTCCTCGCTTACCCCCCCCTCGGGCTATCGTTGGTGCGGGCTTTGGCACTTCCGGTTTAGCAGTTTCTGCTGGCATCTGTCCCGCCAGAAGGGCTTCGGCTTCATCCTCGTCAAGTGTTTCCGTATCAGCTGGTAACTCCGGTTTTTCGGGATTTGGTTCGTTTGGAATGCCGGATCGGGTCTTGCCTGCCGCAGCGCGAACCCCCCGTCTGGGTGCTGCTGGTACTGATTTATCATTGGCTTCACCCGCTTTATCTCGAAGTCCCATAACCCATCCCCGTATTAGACGCCGTATCCATCAAGAACCTTTTCATACAGGACATAATCGTCCGAATTCGCGAACTTTTCGATCAAATCCGGTGGGAGGTGCTCAAGCAGCCCATCCAGAACGGTCAAAAGTTTTTTAGCGTCCTGAGTATCAACAGTACTCTGCGTGGTCGCTTCAGCGCCCTGTGTTTCATGCAACTCATGTAGTCGGGCGATTTCCGTAGTTGCATCGCTGAGCTTCGTGTGGTCGGTTTCCAGTTCTGACAATAAACGGTCTTGCCTTGATTTTAGCTCGACAATTTCGTTTTGTGCGGTTTCAAGCTCGCGTGTCAGTTGTTCAAAGTCTCCGACGGATGTTTGCGAAAGTTCTGCTCTCATCGATTTGATTTCATGCTGTTTTGATTCCTTGAGTTCCTTTGTAGCATTCTGCGATGTCTCAAGCTCACTTCTCACCAACTCGAGTTCCTGCTGCTTTGATTCTTCAAGTTCGCGTGTCAGTTGCTCAAGCTCTTTTGCAGTATTCTGCGCGACTTTAAGTTCTTGCATCAAAGTTCGCTCGAATCCATCTGCCGTTGCCGCAAGTTCTGATTTTGTGGCGAGAATACGCGAAATCACCTGCGATATTTCATCGTCCGCGGTTTTTACTTCACCAACAGCGGATTTTAGACCACTTTCCTCAATTTTAACAGATTCTTCCGCATTTTCGAGGTCTGATCGCTCTTTCGTGAGGAAATTCTCATTTTCCATCACATCTTTCTCTCGTTCTGCCAGTTCCTTCCTCGTTTCCTCAAGATCGTGGAGTATCGAATCTTCTTCCGATTTTAAATAACCAAGTTTGGTTTTTAACTCCCTTTCCTCATCCTCGATGCCGTTCAACTGATCTGCCACGTTTTTCTTTGACGAACTCATCTCGTCAGACCGTTCTATCTGGCTCTTCCGGGTTTTGATCTGTTCGAGATTTTTTTCCTCCTGTTCCAGATCTTTTAGCATTTCCTGCCTTTCAATGTCCAGGTTTTTTGAATTGTTGACCGCCCACTGAATTTCGCCAAGTTCAGCTCTCGCCTCATTAAACACTCTGTTCGCGGATTCAACGTCTCTTTCGGCAATATTTGTTTGTTTCTCCTTTTCGCTCAAATTAGCCGATAATTCCGTTTGTTTCTCCTTTATCCTGGTAAGTTCCCTGTTTGCAGCACGTATGCGAGTGGGTTCTCTTTTTTTATCTATTTTTGCCGCATTAAGCTCGCTTTTCACCTTTTCTACCGCAACTTCCGCTTTTTTAAGATCGGATTTTTTAGTTTCGAGATTCTTCTTCAGACTGCGGCGTTTTTCCCCACCCGCAAGCAATAGTGCGTTGCTTATTTTTCGAACCTCTGATTTTATTTTGCTTTTATCAGCCTTCGCCGATTTCAGATTGGATACTGCTTCAACAAACTTGGACTGAATGTCTCTTGGTGCAGTGTCCTCTTCGGTCAGCCCACATGCAGTCCCCATCGCTTTTAATGACCGTTTTGCATCCACCATTCCCATTTTCGCGCAATCCAACTTCGACAATTTTATATCAAGAGTCTCCAGTCGCTGCTTGATCAGTCGTTCCTGCTTTTTTATGGATTGTTCCTTTTCACCCCCCATCCCTGCACCCGATTCCATTTGCTTAAGGTCGGATTTGATTTGTTTAATTCTGTCGGTCACATATTGTTCATCATGCTCGATCTTTTTTCCATCTTTCACTACCAATTTACTTAGATCCTCGTCCAATCTACCCAAAGCCCCCATCCCGTTCTCTTTTTTATCGGATATAGCATCCAGGGGGACGTTTGTTTGCTCAATTTCTGATCGTATGTTCTTTAAATCGTTTTCAAACAGATTGCACATATCTAACACGTTTTTGTATTCCGCTCTCGCGTTGCCAAGGGCAGACTCCGCATCCAAGACCCTATCCCTTAGCTGATCACGATATGCTTGCTTGTCAGCGAGTTGTTGCTCGCATTGGCTCCAGAGTAACTCTGCATCCTCTTTATCCCCCATGACACGCTTGATATCGTCACATATTCGCTGATCCGCTTCTATTGCATGATGCAGGTTATGTTCCACTGATTCCAATGCACCCATATAACACCACTCCTATTTATAAAAACGACCTCAACACATATTAATCTTACCGGGCGAAGACTACGGTCATGAATCTCGCGAACCACGTGAACGCCGTAAACCTCACAAACGCCACAAATACCACGAACTCGGTCAACTCTGTGAAAGCAATGCGGCTTGCCATTGTAAACGCGCCCATATTGTACGACGGTTCGCAGATCAACCCGCTCTGGGCATACGAATATCTGGATGTACGCGGCGACTCTATCGTCGTATTCCGCGGGGCGATGGCTGTCAGCGATATAAAGGACGTTGAGGATGAAAAAGACAACAAGGCGATCGAAGGCAGCGATCTGATCCATTTCATTGTTGAGCGATTCGCTTCTCCAGCGGGCATCCGGCAGGCATATTATCTTCAGCGGATGCTAATCGTCTGCATACAGGATGTTTTAAGGAATTGCGGTGTGTCGTCTGAGCGAAATGGTGATGATCTATTTGTAGATGGGAAGAAACTCACAGTGAGCATAGCAACTGCAGGAATCTCATCGGAAAAGATTCATTGCGGAATCAATCTAACTGGCATAGGAACTCCGCCGGAAGCAAACGCAACCGGGCTGCACGAACTGGAAATTAACCCCGATCGGTGGAAGTATATCGGAAAAACTATTGCAGAACGGTTTGTTCTTGAGATTGAGGATATCGAATCTGACATCTGTAAAACAAGGTGCCTGAACTGCGGGAAATTGTGAAACCGTCCGCCAAATTGTCAAATCAGATGACCATCAAATGCCAGCGCCCGACGATAACTAACATTAATGAAAACCGATCATGGGGTCTCTGGCTGACAGATGGGCATCATATCGCAGCTTAATTGCCACCGACGGTCTCTATCTTGTACGTAACATCGAGTCCCTTCAAGGTCAACTGGACTCGATCCCCAATCTGCAGAATGTCATCGAGGCTTGCATTCGATCCCCAATCATACACATAATCAAAGGCACCCTGCATCGCTTTGAATCCCATAGCTGTCAGTCGATTATTCACTTCAGACGGTGTGCCGCCCTCGCTGCTAAAC
>JAUVEF010000164.1 GCA_030594905.1 Methanosarcinales archaeon | reverse complement strand
TGATCGCATCCCAGAGTGCATCCCTGCGCTCAATAACATACGTCCTGTCGAGCGGGTTTCCATAGTAATCCTCGTTTTCAGAGGACTCTCCTCCATTATACCACTGTGCATCATGCAGATGCCCACCGTTCGGGAATGCTGGTTCGTGTGCGAACATAAAGATGTGTTCGATCGTTGAATCATTTCTCGCATCATCAAGTACGCCCCCAATCCATGCAAGCTGGTTGTCCATCACATATCCCTCGAGGTTGCCTCCGAAGTCCTCAGGGTGGCTGCACCACCAGTAGTTCGTGTTAAACGCGATGACTCTCGTATTCCCGTAGTCAAAGTAGTAGACGTTCTCAGCGTAGCTCGGAGCGGTTGTGTTTTCAGGATCCGGGAAACCACCCACCGGATTCACAAACTCCTCGGCAAAGATCGTCTCGGCACTCTTATTGACACCATCGTCCTGCTTATCGAACTCGATGTCATGACTGTTTCCGGCATCGTAGACATCCAGCAAAGCCTCATGGTTGCCCATAACCTCATAGATCGGGATATAGCATCCGATCTGCTCGGTGGCGTCTTTCCATGCCCCAAGCTGCATTCGATAGTCGTCCATGCTCGTAGTATAGCCATTGACGAGATCTCCGCTGAAGACGACGAAGTCTGCGCCGTTCTGGTACGCATCGATCGTGAACCGTGTAAGCTTATGACAGTTAACACCGGCAAAGCTCCTTTCGCCGCCACCAACGCCAGCTCTTGAGTCAGACATGACCGCAAACTCAAACTTTGGGCTTGCAGGTTCAGTTGTGAAGTGGTATGTCTTGATGTCGCTCGAACCATCGACAAGCACATCGTACTCATATTCAGTACCCGGAGATAGTCCAGTGATTACTATCTCGTGGCTGGTACCAGACACCTCATCGGTGTATGATCCGCTGTTAATCTCAACTGTGGCGTTTGTGGGTACATCAGTCTTCCACGAGACAACTGCGCTGTCCGCGGTCACGAGATCCACAAAAGGACCCTCGATTACGCACGGCACAAGAGTATAATTCCCATCGACCCGGAACCTGCCATCATAAAACACTGATGACGCTTCTTCCGGGTTGTATAGTTCGATTCTGTAGCAGATTACGCCCCCATCCTCACCAAAGTTGCAGATGTCGTAACGCGCACCCTCGAACGTCCCGATGTTGATTGCGACGCTGTGGGATGTGGTCCAGGTCGCACCCGCCAGGTCTTCTGTAGTCGATCTTCGATACTGCGGCACTTTTATCTCCTGCTCTGGCACGTAAAGTCCGTAGTATACCTTCGCTCCCGGTGTTGCAAGCATTGTATCGAACTGTAATGTCGCTTCCGTCACACTGGCGTTGACTGTCACATCGACATCGCCCACCAGGAGATAATCAGGCGTAGCGTCCTTCTGCGGCAGTTCCGGGTATATATGATCATGTCCCAGATTGCCGGCTTGAGCGAACACTGGCGTGATGATTAGCACCATCGCCAGAACTGCGATCAAACCATTTTTCATGTATGTTCTGTTCATAGTTGTTATTCCTCACGGTTTAGGCTGGTGATCGAATCGCCTGATCAGGAGTTCGCAGCAGAGGAGGGGAGCTCGATCACCCGATACGTGCGTGTGAGGATATGCTATATAACATTTGCACAAATGATATATTTATGAGTAATTTGCCTATAGTTAGCACCAGAATCTATATAGATTCAATCACAACATCACACCCACTCTTCAGGGGACTTTTAGCAGCCACTTCTATACAGCCTCACACCGCTGATTATCCGTACGTGTTGGATTTTTAGGTATTTTCCGATCTCTTCCAGATTTTCTCGCTCTATTCCCATGTACTTCCTTTTTAGCTCTTTTCTTTGCTGGATAACGATCTCCTTGAGTTGTCTCTTATTCATGATTGGCGTATCTGTTCCCGCCCTACACAAAGTTTTCATTGGTAATGAAAATATGGTTGGAATGTTTTCATTGGTAATGAACAATAATACCGGTAACAACCCCCGTACAATTGTGGCGGGGATAAGGTTGGTGCAGTCACGTTCAAATCTGTATTACCGGCAACGAACCGCTTGACGGTACTGAAGATTGACTCTTTAGAGTACTTGAAAGACTGAAAGAATCGCTGAACGGAGGTAAACACCATGATTATGTATTTTGTGAATAATTACATCTTTCACGCCAACTTATATATAGTGGAAGCTAAGTTATATATGAAAGCTGCACAATCGGGAGATGTATGATAATGAAACTGCAAGAATATAAACAACTGGTGGTGAGTAAACTCGGCATCATGCAAGACACTGTGAAACAGCAGTGGGGTTTGATTCGATGGATGATCGACAATAACATGAACGATCCGAACCACGGCATCACAATCCAGACATTGTCTGGGATATTCAGTCGGTGTCGTGCATGGTTCCATGGAGGCGTTGCGCCGCGATATAAGCCACTGGATGGATGGATGATGGAGCAACCTGCGACATCTGCGGACCTCAGGATACTTATGTCGAGTCTGCGGACGGCAGAGCGGTGTGTCTTGATTGTGTGGACTTCCGACTCGGGACGTTGGTGGCGGTAGTATGATTGTTGCAATATCAGATGTCCACATCGGCGCGCCAAACAGCGATATGGGGGCATTCGTGGCGTTTCTGAACGACGTTCTAATGCGGAGAGACGCTGACAGCATCACCGATCTTGTGCTGTGTGGTGACATCCTCGATTTCTGGCGATGCGACGTGATGGACATGATACTGGAAAGCGAGCATATAATAAATAGACTAATTTATCTCGCCGATCGGGGGATAAACATCCATTACATTGCCGGAAACCACGACTACATTATGCGGAAAGCGGAATCGAAACATAAGCACATACGGTTTTCAACCGATCTTGAATTGACCAATGATGGCAGAACATGGGTATTCCTGCATGGTTGGGAATTTGATACGTCCATGAATCCCGCGTATTTCGATGCGTTCTGCTATGCGAACACGACGCAGGGGGATTGCATACGTAAGACATTCAAGACATACTTGAGGTTTTTACCGCCCGTTAAAGCCGGGCGGGCGTGGATCTCCGGTAAGCGGATTCAGAGCGATATGCGAGATATGTTTTCATACAGTGACAAACCCGGACTTGAGAACAGCTCACCAACCGGGAACAAACTCATCGACACTGCCGAATTCCCGGACGGTGGGACGGTCTTCGGACACACGCATCTACCACAGCTTAACGCGAATGACGAGCTGGCAGATTGCGGATCGTGGCACCGTGGTTATCCAACCCACAACACTTATGCTGAAATTGATGATGGTGTCGTGTGCCTGAAGCAGTTTTGGTGAGTTTGGGTGGCGTTGAATAGAATGCGAAGAAACCAAAAAACTTGACCATGGCGTCAAGAATGGCTTGGATTTTTTCGGCATCAGCAGACTGCCTTCGCATTCGCCTCCGCACCCAAAATAGCAAATTCTTCGATTCGATGGGTTTTCCTGCACCCGGTGTCTGTGTCTGTACACGAAATACACAGGTCAGAAGATATGCGGGAGAGTGCAACAAAGAAAGGGCATGACTGAATCGAATATCACGGACGGCACGTATCAGCAGAATGTGCGAACGTATATAGCGGCAGTATCGTTGCGATCGGCATACTTTGAATCGATTTCATGGCTAAACCCTCATTCTGATTCTTGATAAGCCTTGCACAAATAATTTATATAGAATATCATATATGCACACGTTTAAACGACTCCCAACGATCGGGATGACTAT
>JAUVEF010000133.1 GCA_030594905.1 Methanosarcinales archaeon | reverse complement strand
GGACCGATCGCAATCACTCTGTCGATCTGCCCGGTGTGTTCATCAGGTTCACCATGCTCGTCACGTTCATCATGTCCGCCATGTCTACCACGTTCGAGCAGATTCTGTACGACCTCAGTAACAAATCCGTGGTGTCCTTTTGTGCCGTCGTCGGTTGTGATATGCAGTTCGCTGCTCGCTTCATCCATCCGGTCCTCCCAGAACAGAATGTCTGCACTCCGCGCTCCGATTATCGAAATTACCCTGTTGCCTGCACTAAGCAGCGCCCGTGCGATCGGGAAGATCGGTGCAATTCCGACGCCGCCGCCCACACACACCACGGTTCCGAATTTCTCGATTGTGGATGGGTTACCAAGCGGTCCCGCTACGTCGGCAATCGAACCGCCGGCAGCAAGCGATGCAAGCTGGCGGGTTGTCTTCCCGATCTCCTGGAAGATCAGGGTGATCGTGCCAGTTTGTATATCAAAATCAGCGATCGTGAGCGGTATGCGCTCTCCGTGCTCGTCGATTCGTAGTATCACGAATTGCCCGGGCATGGCTTTCTTCGCCACCCGCGGCGCAGCAATCTCCATCTGATGGACCGTTGGAACGAGTTCACGTTTTGTTAATATGGTAAACGACATTGTGGATTCCTCATTTCGTGTGACATTTACATAAATAACCCACCCCAATCCAAAAAGATATTGGTCATATTGGTGGATAGGGTCTGCCCGGGTGACCATGTGGATTCTACCAGTCAAATCCACCACATCATTAAGTATATCTCACATCCACACCGACTCTATGACTATGACCATGACTATATTACTGAAATTTTCATACGGAGGAATATAATGGACGACATTGGAATTGTTGCTGTTGGCGGATACAATGAGATGGGTAGGAATATGACTGCGGTGCATATCGGAGGGGACATTGTTATTTTTGACATGGGTCTTCGCCTCGACCGAATGCAGATCCACGAAGATGTGGAGATCGAACGGATGCACTCGCTCGACTTGATCCAGATGGGTGCGATACCTGACGATACTGTGATGAAAGAGGTGCCCGGCACTGTTCGTGCTATCGTCTGCACACACGGACATCTCGACCATATCGGCGCGATCTCAAAGCTGGCACACAGGTACCGTGCACCAATCATCGGAACGCCCTACACAATTGGCTTGATCGGGCAGTTGATCAAGTCCGAACGCAAGTTCACCGCAGAGAATAAACTGATTGAGATGAATGCTGGCGATACACGGGAGATTTCGTCAAAGATATCGATGGAATTTATCGGTGTGCAGCACAGCACGGTAGACTGCGTATTTGTTGCTTTGCACACGCCAAAAGGCATCGTTCTATATGCTAATGATTTCAAGATGGATCGGACACCGACGCTGGGCGTGCCGCCGAATATACAGCGACTCAAACAACTTGGCAAGGAAGGCGTCGCCCTGCTGATCACAGAGAGCACCAACGCGGCGATTTCAGGGAAGACGCCATCAGAACGTATCGCAAAAGAACTGCTCCACGATGTGTTGATAGGCACCGAGGAGACTGAATCAGGAGTTGTTGTGACCACTTTTTCATCGCATATCGCAAGAATCGATTCGATTATCAAGGTTGCAGAGAAGATGGGGCGGATTCCAGTACTTATGGGGCGGTCAATGGATAAGTATGTAAAACTGGCAAAAAGAATGGGGTATGTTGAGCTTCCGGAGAATCTGGAGATATATGGCACGAAAAAGACCATAGACAAAGCGTTTGCAAGAATTGCATCAGCGGGAAAGGAGAAGTATCTTCCAATCGTTACCGGGCACCAGGGCGAACCGGGCGCAGTGCTTGAGCGGATATCGATGGATGGTACCGAATATAAGATTGAGAAAGGAGATAAAGTTGTATTTTCCGCAAACCCTATACCAACACCCGGGACGATTGCAAATCGGCACTCCCTCGAGACAAAATTGAAGATGCGTGGAGGTCGCATCTATGATGGTATTCATGTGTCAGGACACGCCGGTAAGGAAGACCACTGGGAATTATTGCGCGTGTTACGTCCTGACTACGTGATTCCGGCGCATGGTAACATCGTTATGCACGGTTCGTACATCGAGATGGCTGAGGATGCTGGATATGTGCTTGGAGACACGATTCATCTGCTTAGAAACGGGGAAGAATTAATTCTTGGTTGATGTGACCAACTTGATGAGATTAGCATGAAGAAATCACTTGAAAGTGAACTTGCACAACGCAGCGACCAGGTTTATGCGTATATCCGGGCTGATCGATATCAGAAGCGTTTCTTTCCAGAGGATGTCCATGATTCAGTCTACCTGTACCTGAGCGGGCGGCAGGGAAAGGCGCTGCGCCCCGCGGTGATGATGTTTTCGTGCGGTGCGGTCGGCGGTGACGAAGCGATTGCGATTCCAGCCGCCGCCGCAATTGAGATATTCCACACCTGGACACTGGTGCATGATGACATCATTGATCAGGATGAGCGGCGGCGTGGCGGATATGCGGTGCATGAGGAGTTTCGCAGGAGAGCGGTTGATCGCGGCTACATGCACCGGGATGCTGTGCGTTACGGCACAGCGATTGCGATACTGGCAGGAGACGTCCAGCAAGGGTGGGCAGTCTCGATGGTTGCGGAGCTGGCAGAGCGCGGAGTCGATCCCGGTGTCGTGCTGCACCTGATCAAGTTGATGGAGTCTGATGTCACACTGACGCTGCTTGCAGGACAGGCTCTTGATGTGCAATATTCAAAAGCTCCGATCGAATCGCTCGATGAAGACCTGATCATCGAGATGATGCGGAGAAAAACCGGCGCATTGTATGAGTTTGCCGGAAAAGCAGGCGCAATGATTGGACTTAACACAAAGGACGAGGAGAACGAACTCGTTCACTCAATATCCAGTTTCACAGGCAGATGTGGCACTGCGTTCCAGTTGCAGGACGATATTCTTGGCGTGACAGGGAACGCAGAAAAACTCGGAAAACCGGTCGGTTCTGACATCAGGGAAGGAAAACGGACGCTCATCATGTATCACGCGCTCACAAACGCTGATTCAGCGCAGAAACAGTATCTATACAGTGTACTTGGAAACGAAAGCGCATCAGATGAAGAAGTCTACGAAGCAGTCGATATCATTCGTGAACTCGGAAGTATCGAGCACACAGAAGCGCTCGCTGACCGATATGTCAGAGAAGCAAGGGGATACATAAGAAACGTACCGGAATCTGAATATAAAGATCTTCTGTTGATGTGGGCAAGCTATATGATCAGACGTGATTTTTAAAGCTGCTCACCCTTTATACTCGCCTCCGACCATCTCTCGTATCCGATCAGCGGTCTTTGGTCCGACCAACTCAACACCTTTGAGTTCTTCCCGGCTTGCTTGCATCACCGCCTCCACCGAGCCAAAATGCTTGAGCAAGTTCCTGGCGACGACCGGACCGATATTTGAGATTGCGGAGACGATATACTCCTGTTGCTCCGGAAGCATCATCGCCGACCGCTTTCCATGCATCGCAACCTCCCGCCCATGATCCTGCTGTTCCCTTTTCGCAATCGCCATGATCATTGCGGCAGTATCTTCTTCATCCCGGCTCATAATGACCGGCACGCTGAAATCAATCGCTATCGATGCGATTGCACCACGCACGGCATTCGGATGGATCTGCCTGAGATTATAGATGTCGTCGCCCTCGATGATCAGGACCGGTCGCTCATAAGTCCGTGCAAGGTCTGCGATCTGCCGGAAGAGGTCGCGCCGACCGCTGATCAGCGAATCAATGAAATCAGCCGCGGTCTTCCGCTCGATGCAGACCCGATCACTGGGCACGTAATCTCCGACCTCAAGCGTCTGCATAATCACGTTGATGCCACCCTCCTCAAGAATTCTTGACACGCCTGACCGAATCTCCCTGTGATCGACATACACAGCAGTATTTTCACCTGAAAAATCAACCAGCGTCCTTTGTTTGATTTTCTCTTCTGACATTTTCTCTTCTGATATTTTCTCTTCTGGCTGGTCTGCAAACTGCGGGACCGACTTTGAGTGGCGCATGGTAGCGATCGTTGTCAGCATCTTTGACTCTTTCCGTGCGCTGATCCAGTAAGAAGCCTCATCCCGCGATCCTTTTGCAATTAACACAACAATTCTCCCTGCACGCTTGCGCCCGGTCCTCCCTTTCCGCTGTATTGTCCGTATCTCTGATGGGACCGGCTCGTAGAACAGAACAAGATCTGTTGACGGGATATCAAGCCCTTCCTC
>JAUVEF010000154.1 GCA_030594905.1 Methanosarcinales archaeon | reverse complement strand
CAAAACGATACTGATAGTCACACGATAGTTTCCGGAACGATTAGCAGCTGTAATCCCTGGCAGGATTATGTGCAACTGACTTCTGCCACACAGTATCAGGAATCAACCGGAGCAGTGCTAACAACAGGGCAATCGGCAATTTTGTATGCGTCATGGAGCCTTGAAACTGATAACAAAACATTGTGTACCGGGATTGCGATCATCGAACACAGAGGCGACCCCAACCACGACGGTGAAATCACCCCCGCCGATGCCATGATCGCGCTTCAGATCGTAGCTGGTGGCGAATATAATGCTGATGCGGACATGAGCGGCGACGGGAAGATTACCTCGCTTGATGCACTAATGATTCTGCAGGCGGCGGCTGGCGCGATATAATTATGACAAACCCCACACCCCATGAGTAAC
The DNA here is from genome assembly GCA_030594905.1 of Methanosarcinales archaeon. The sequence goes on along the minus strand of JAUVEF010000154.1, from coordinate 3,493 downwards.
ATTGTCCGGCCACTGCTCATGCTGATGGTTGCAGTTGCAGCAGTATCCGGGGCGCGGGCACTCCGATCCGGGATGCAATCGATGATGCAACCCCAAAGTAACTCGCCTGAGATACACATGAAAAATTCATAAGCCATCAACAATAAATGGTATAATAATGTTTGAAAACATCAGGAGCATGTTTGACCAATATTCATTTGGTGTTTCACCAGACGACATGATCATTTTCTTTCTAATCATCTTTATCACCCTGACTTTGCGAAAACTCAGCATCTACATCTTCGAGAAAAAACTGGCAGAGCTTGCCAAAAAGACGAATACCGAGATTGATGACCTGCTTGTAGTTGCATTCAAATCACCTCTTGGCTACCTGATCCTGGTCTGTGGAATCTATGTTGCCATCGCTTCGTTGCATCTTCCGGATCAGATGGGGATATTGGATATCTCATGGATCCGCCATTTCTTCTTCACGATTGCATTCACGTTCGTAGTCCTCCTGCTCATGCTCAACCTGATCAATGTCTTTGCATATCATCTGTATAAGGTGACGCGGAAGACCGAGACGAAACTTGATGAGCAACTGGCACCGCTTCTCATAAAGAGCCTCAAGGTCGTTGTGGTGACGATAACGATCCTTGCCATGATGGATAACCTTGAGTACAACATCGCATCACTTCTGGCGGGTCTCGGCGTCGGCGGGCTTGCGCTTGCGCTGGCAGCGCAGGAGACGGTGAGCAACATTTTCGGATCGATCACGGTCTTCTCCGACCGGTCTTTTCACATCGGCGACTGGATCCGGGTTGGAGATGTGGAGGGAACTGTTGAGGACGTGGGGCTCCGGTCCACACGGATACGCAGGTTTGATCAGGCGCTCGTGACCGTTCCGAACAGCCGGTTCATCAGATCCGACATTATAAACTTCACCCGGATGAAAAAACGGCGGATAAAGTTCTATCTCGGCGTATCGTACAAAACAAGCAGGAAACAGATGGAAGCGGTTGTTGAGGGGATCAAACAGATCATAAAAGAAGACTCCGATTTCGATCACACGTTCTACATGGTTCATTTCACAGATTTCGGTGCATACTCGCTTGATGTTTTCATCTACTGCTTCACAAGGACGACGGTGTGGGATGAGTTCCTTGCAGTTCGCGAGGGGTTTAACCTCAAAATCATGCACCTCCTCGAAGGGATGGGTGTCGAGATTGCGTACCCCACGCAGACGATCTGTCTGGAGGGTGGTGTGGTGGAACATGGCATAGACCGCGATCACTGATCTGCTAAAAAACGCTCTGAATGACACTACCAGAGAAAGCCCCCTCCCGGGTGTTTTACGCCGATTACGGGGATTTGCGCCACCCATTTACTTTTGAGCAGGATTTGTTAAAACCAAACGCTTAAGTAACGTGCAACAAACCGACAACCCACGACCGGCATGATTTATGTAAACCAGTGTCTGATAAGAGTTTTTAGCCACAGATTAACGTGGATTACACCGATTTTCCTAAAACATCACTCATCGCCGTTCTCGACGCCAACTGTTGCGAAGAATCGCTTCATCACCACTTCCTCTGCCATCCGCATCAGTGCCTGCCGATCTCTCGTGTCGCTGAACACCCCAAGTGGAATCTGAGCGCCAGCCATGGTCGCATGTCCTCCAGCGGAGCCTGCCGGAGCGAATGCTTTCTGCATGATATCTCCGAGATTTAGCCGGATGTCGCGGCTCCTTCCTGAGATGTGTATGCAATCATCCCCGATTCCGTATACGAGAACCGTTGTGATTCCTTCAAGGTTCAGCAGGTAGTCAGCAGCCTGGGCAAGCGCGTCCCGGTCCCGGATGATGCCTGCATTCGTGACCAGATAGCTGCCCTTGACCTTCCGGTTCCGTATGGCTTCCCCGAACGTCTCCAGTGTCTCAGTCGAGATTGCCGGCGTTTCGATCCGGTTCAGGATCTCGTGGTCTGCAATTGGGTACAGGAATGCCGCAGCAGTTAGATCGACAAGATTTGCGTTCCGCTTGAATCCAAGTGTATCTGTGCGGATGCCGTACAACAACGCGGTTGCAAGGTCTTTGTCGACCGGAATACCCATCTCCTGTAGATATTTCGTCATAATCGTCGCCGTAGCCCCGCTGTTTGGACGGATATCGACATGATCAGCATGTATCTTCTTCATATCCACTGGATGGTGATCGATGATGATGTCCACGACGGCATCTTTTGGAAGTAGATTGTTCTCGCCCGGTAGCGAGCAGTCGACCATCGCAATCTTCTTAAAATCGCTCATCGGGTGTTTGTTGTGTCCATCGAGCTTGTCCATACCGATATGGAGCAGATTCACGAAGGCTTTGTTCTCCTGGTGCCCGATCTCCCCCCGGTACACGATCTCGGATTCTGCGCCAACGCTTGCGGCAATTGTTTTCAATGCGACTGCGCTTGACATGGCATCAGGATCCGGGTTATCATGTACTATAATCGCGAGTTTCTTATCACCAATCGAGCGCAGAATATCAAGAATGTTTGACGCATCTCTGACAGACTCGGCAAGCTCGATGATCCGGATCGTGGCGTCCGCAACGATCCTCGGCGGCACGATTACGCTGTCTGCACCCGCATCGTCAAGTTCTCTCTTTGCAACAGTGCTCGGGGCGCGTGCAATCACTTGAATGTCCTCGGAGATCCTCTTTACCGTGGCAATCGCACTGCTATTTGCCGCAACATCGGAACTCAGCACCAGTACGGTTTCTATGCTCTTGATGTCGATCGGATCAAGCAGATGGGGATCATTGAGATCCCCCACAATGGTTTCAAACTCCTGTTCACGCAGAGTCTCGACCTTTCCGACATCCTTGTCAATCATCACGACTTTCTTATTCCGATTGGTCAATTCTCTGGCGACCGCAGACCCAATCCTCCCACTACCTATAACGATATACGGCGCTTGCGGTTTTTTATCGCCATTCTGGTCATCGTTCTGCATACAAGTCACCTTGCCTGAACTGTACGTAGATCTGGAAACCGCTATACAAGTCTCTCATCTCCCGTCATTAACCGAATCATTGTACATATACATATCGGATACGAATCTCCACATTCTAACATTACGTTAGCACATCAACGTAAGTAGCACATACTATGTACAGGGTCTGTTTTAACACTTTTGGTGGTCATCTCGAAAACCCCTCCGAAAAGGCACTGCAATAATTCTCATGTGCGAGGCAGCCGCGGATGCGCGAGAGTACTTGAGGATGCTGCGGTAATCATTGCACAATCACGCCGACATCCCGGAACTGTCAATCCATTAACTTTAAATGAGTTTACACCATAAGTATCATGGCGTATGATCCATACGTTACAGGGAGTTGATCGGCATGGTTGGGTCAGGTTGGTAGTAAGTTTTAAATGCACCTTGAACATGCATGAATACATTTACCAATGGTGATGAAATGAAAAGGCAGCAGACGACAAACAAACCCCGACCAATGGGAGTCCGG
>JAUVEF010000048.1 GCA_030594905.1 Methanosarcinales archaeon | reverse complement strand
AGCTTGCGCAGGATCTGGATGCTAAAGCGATCATTACTACCACATACTCGGGAAGCACGGCAAGGATCGTCTCGATGTACCGCCCCAAGACGCCGATCGTTGCTGTGACGCCTGACGAGGGGACATTTCGCAGGCTTTCGCTTATATGGGGTGTTGTTCCGCAGATGCTCCCGCTGGTGACTGAGAACACCGACGAAATGGTTGTGGCATCGATACGGTCTGCGGTGTATTCCGGGTTCGTGAACGTAGGTGATCGGGTGGTGCTAACCGCAGGCGTGCCCGTCTTCTCTGCCGGGACTACCAATCTGATCAAGACTCATGTTGTGGGGGAGTGAGCCGCGGGTCACGTTGAAGACATGAATCGTGCTGTTGCCAGCAGAAATGCTTGATACATTGACCCAGACGGTTGCATTCACGCCGTTGGTCTTATTCTCGATCCAGTACGGGAGTTCGGAACCATCGCCTGCACCCTCAACTTCTTCACCACATCCCGCAACTTAATCGCCCTCTCAATGTCCAGCGCATCAGCAGCCGCCTGCATATCTGCCTCCAGTTCAATGATGAGATTCGGGATCTCTGACTTTGGCAGGTGTTTTGTGTCGGTTAAGTCCACCTCCTTCTCCCGAACCGGCTTTTTGATCGTCTGCGGGGTGATATTGTGTTTTCTGTTATGTGCGATCTGGAGGTTTCGCCTGCGCTTTGTCTCAGAGAGTGCTTTCTTGATCGAATCAGTCATCTTGTCCGCATAGAGCACAACCATCGCCTTTGCGTTCCTGGATGCTCTCCCGATCGTCTGGACAAGGCTTCTTGCATCCCTTAAGAATCCTTCCTTGTCAGCATCAAGGATGCCGATAAAACCGACTTCAGGAATATCAAGCCCTTCTCGCAGGAGATTGATGCCAACCAACACATCGAATCTGCCGAGTCTGAGCTGGCGGATGATCTCGGTTCGCTCGATAGTCTTGATGTCTGAATGAAGGTAACGCGTCCTGACGCCCTTTCCTGCCAGATATTCGGTTAACTCCTCTGCAAGCCGCTTTGTGAGCGTGGTGATCAGGATCCGGTCTCCTCGTTTGATCGTCTTTTGGATCTCGGAGAGCACATCATCAATCTGTCCGTCGATCGGGCGCACCTCAACAACCGGATCGACAAGACCAGTCGGACGGATGATCTGCTCCACAACCTGCCCCGACTCCCCGATTTCGTAAGCTCCCGGTGTTGCCGAGACAAAGACGACGTTTCGCATATAACCTTCAAACTCCTCGAACCGGAGCGGGCGGTTGTCAAGAGCGGACGGAAGCCGAAACCCGTAATCGACGAGCGTTTTCTTCCGTGAGCGATCACCATTGTACATCCCGTGGATCTGCGGGATCATCTGGTGGCTCTCGTCGATCATCATCAGGAAATCGTCCGGGAAATAATCAAGCAGGCAGTATGGCTTTTCGCCAACTGATCTCCGGTCAAAGTGGCGGGAATAGTTCTCAATCCCCTTGCATGTACCAGTCTCCTCAATCATCTCAATATCATAGAGTGTTCGCTGTTTGATCCGGTGGGATTCGAGCATTCCAAGGGACGGGAGCACAGACTCAAGTTCTTCCCGAATGGACGTAATTGCACGCGCTTTCGCATCTTCCCGGATCACGAAATGCCTCGCCGGATAGACATAGAAATAATCCATCTCTTCGAGTTTCCTCCCTGTGATCCGGTCTATCTCCGTGATCCGGTCGATTTCGTCACCGAACATCTCAATTCTGATGATATTGTTGAAATACGCAGGGATGATGTCGATTGTATCGCCTTTCACCCGGAAACGCCCGTGCATCAGCTCGATATCGTTTCGCTCGAACTGGATCTCGATTAAACGCAAGAGGATCTCGTTTCTGCTGACATGGTCATGCACGCACAGGTCAAATCCCATGTTCCGGAAGTTCTCAGGATTGCCGAGACCATATATGCAGGAGACCGACGCGACAACGATTACGTCAGGGCGCGACATCAGGGATGCGGTGGTGGACAGGCGCATCTGCTCGATTTTCGGGTTTATCTGGGCGTCTTTCTCGATGTACTGGTCGGTCTTTGGGAGATACGACTCAGGCTGGTAATAATCGTAGTAAGAGACGAAATACTCAACCCGGTTTTCCGGGAAGAACTCCCGAAACTCGTTGTAGAGCTGAGCTGCCAGGGTCTTGTTGTGGGCGATCACGAGTGTTGGCTTCTGGGTCCTGTCGATCACGTTTGCGACCGTGAAGGTTTTTCCGGAGCCGGTGACGCCAAGGAGGGTCTGGAACCGGTTGCCGCTCTCAAGTCCCGAAACAAGGCTCTCGATGGCTTTTGGCTGTGAGCCTTTTGGCGCAAAGTCAGAGACAAGATGGAACTCTTGGGACTGGGGGAACTGGGGCGCGGTCATGGCAGGGTCTCGCGTTTATAGTCAGGGTTTAAGGGGAAATCAAAATCCACTCCGCATCATCGCAGGGATCTTCTCTGCAAGCTCTCCGATTGGCACTCTAACCTGTGCCATGCTGTCACGGTCGCGGATCGTTACGGTATCATCGTCCAGCGTATCATAATCGATCGTCACCGAAAAAGGCGTCCCGATCTCGTCGTTTCTACGATATCTTCGCCCGATCGTTCCTGCATCATCGTAACTCACGAAAATTCCACTTTTGCGAAGCATCTCGACGATCTCGACCGCCGGATTGATTAATTCCTCCCGCGTGAGGAGCGGGAGCACTGCAACCTGCACCGGCGCAACTTCCGGCGGCAGACGAAGCACATTGCGGGTTTCTTTATCCACAAGCTCCTCTGCAAACGAGTGCTCGAGCACCGCATAGATGGTGCGGTCGATGCCAAACGACGGCTCGATTACGTGTGGAATCACGTTTTCACCGCGAACCTCCTTGATCACAGTCTCATACTCAACCACATCATGAGGAATCAGGATCTCTTCACCATCGACCGTGATACTGATCTCATCCCCCAACAGGTCATCTTCTTCCAGGTTTTTGAGTGCGGCAAGAACCTTGCCAGCTTTATCCTTATAGAGAGGACCGATCCGGCTCATGTCCGGCGTTACCACGATTTGTTCTACCTGCTCTGGCGTGTCGTACTCCAGAACGACAGAGAGATCGTGCTGGGAATGATTTGCATGTGAAGATAAGTCGTAATCGGTGCGATCCGCGATTCCAACGATCTCCACCCATCCGAACCGGTCGGTCAGGACCTCAGCGTCCCAGCAATCGACCGCATAGTGCGCCATCTCGTCGGGCTGGTGCTGCCTGAACCGAAGCCGTGCCGGATCGATGCCAGCCCGGGTCAGAAAGAGGTTTGTCATCACGAGGTGGTATGCGAGAAACTCGTGCGCGACAATTGCCCGGTCCACAGCATCACCCACAGTCAGTTCGATGATGCCAGCGTCCCCGCTGTCGCCCTCACCGTCGTTTTGCTGACGGGAAGCCGGGTAGAACCGGAGGACTGTGTTTTTGATTGTGGAGAACCGGGGATGGCTTTTATCACGCGGATTGATAAAAATCTCCGCCTCTGCCTGTGTGAATTCGCGGAGCCTGATTACACCCTGGCGTGGGGAAATCTCGTTTCGATATGCTTTTCCGATTTGCGTAACTCCAAACGGGAGTTTTTCTCGGTAGAACCTAAAGAGCCGATCGAAGTTGATGAACATTCCCTGGGCAGTCTCGGGTCTAAGATAACCTGCCCGCTGCGTGCCAGGTCCGATTGTGGTCTTGAACATCAGATTGAAATCGAAGACCTCGCCAAACGTTCCGACTCCACCACATTGCGGGCATTTGATGTCGTGTTCATCGATCAATTGCTTGATTTCTGGTGCGGATAACGTGTCCGGTATCTCAACGATTCCCTGTATCAGATGATCTGCACGGAATGCTGAATCACACCCGGAGCAGACGATCATAGGGTCAGAAAACCCGTGAACATGCCCGGATGCAACGAAAACAGGCTCGATTCCGATGGTCGGCGTTTCAATCTCGTAAAAACCCTCGCCGATCACATAGATGTCCCGCCAGATATTTTCGATTCTGCGCTTCATCGTTGCGCCGAGGGGACCGTAATCGTAAAAACCTGCTGTTCCGCCGTAGAGTTCAAACGAGTTCCAGAGAAACCCTCTCCGTTTTGCCAGTCCGATTATCTTTTCGTATGTGTCCATAGTGATTCACGCTTCGCTGTTGTGCATACAATTCGCATTCATCATCTTTTATCTCTGCCTTAAAGACCTTTGACCTCCGTCTTGGATGTGCGCTACCAGGGTTGGATCAGGGATTGTGATTGTTCCGGCATTGGAATCTTGCACTTAAGAACTTAAATACTATCGAAGATTGGTTCAATGAAAGACCAAAAAATGGTGCCACCAAAAAACGAGGGCACAAATTTCACTCATACGGAACAATTCAAATTTTTAAGTGCAATAAATAGATTATGTGGGTGTAGATTCGTGATATTCGTCTAAATTCGTGATTTTATCACGAATTACGCGAATGGACGAATCCCACGAATTGAGTATCAACTGATTTGAAAAATCTCGGGTCTGTGCCAGTGTGAAGTACAACTTGCTGATTTGGCTCGTTGCCATATAAATCTGATTTTGAAGTGGATTCCGGCATTGAATTAGCTTGCATGCAGGATCGAAAATTTTATGTTTTGTTGATGGATACTGCTTTTTATCACAATATCTTTCGATTTATCGAAAAGTTTAAGTACTATTACTTACACCCATACAATCAGATAAGTCGATTAATCGACCAGTATGAACAAAAGAAGTGACCAACATGAACAACCACAACCCACACCACCCCGCCGAACCACGACCGGACGAACCCCCTGCCATAGACATTGCAAACGTCAGAAAGAGCTACTACATCGGCAAGATGGAAGTGCCGATACTCCATGGCATCGATCTCGCCATCCAGCGCGGCGAGTTCATTGCGATCATGGGACCCTCTGGATCGGGGAAGAGCACGCTCATGAACCTGATCGGATGCCTCGACCGTCCGACCGGGGGGGATATCCACGTCTCAGGAAAGGACGTGAGCAAACTCTCTGAAGCAGAGTTGGCACACCTCAGGGGATTCGAGATCGGATTTGTATTCCAAACCTTCAACCTCGTCTCAAGGATGAGTGTGCTTAAGAATGTCAAACTCCCGACGCTTGCGAATCAGAAACCGGATATCAATCCTGGAAAACGCGTGAAGAAACTCCTCGAACTGGTTGGACTCTCCGATCGCGCACACCATAAGCCGACAGAGCTATCAGGCGGACAGCGCCAGCGTGTTGCGATCGCAAGAGCGCTCGTGAACGACCCATCAATCATCCTCGCGGACGAACCAACTGGAAATCTCGACACAAAGACCGGTGAGGAGATCATGAAGATATTTGAGGACCTGAACAGGGACGGGCGCACCATCATCATGATCACGCACGACCCTGAGATCGCTGCACATGCTGACAGAATTGTGCGCGTGAAGGACGGGCTGCTTGTGGATGGAGATGTGAATAACTGAGGTGAAAATCATGACCAAAAGCACCGCAGACCGGATACGACATCTCTTCGTTCTTGCAATCCTCACGTCAGCAATCATAGTCCCCCCAACCTCCGCAGCAGGAGGCGCTCTCAAGGTAGACATCACGAGATACGACCCGTACCCGGCAGAGATCGGGAAGTACGTGGACGTCTGGGTGAACGTTAAGAACACCGGCGGCGGCACAGCAGAAGACGTGACAATCGAACTCGTGCCGAAATACCCGTTCACACTTGACTCAGGTGCCAATGCCCGCCAGAACAAGGGAAGCATCGGGACCGACGCCTCAGCAATGTATGAATACCGCCTCTTCGTAGCATCTGATGCAAAACCAGGAATCCACGAGATAACGATTCGGTATCAGGGCGAGAAGGGCGTAACATGGTCTGAAAAGGACTTTGAGATCAAGGTGGGCAGAGACACGCTTGACAGCAAGGGCACACTCAAGCTCGAAGCGATGAAGACCGACCCGGAAGTGCTGATTCCCGGGGATACAGGAACTGTTACGCTCACGCTCATAAACACCGCGTCCCAGTACTCGGTAACGATCGACGGCAAGGATTATGACACCAATGCCCAGATAAATGAGGTAGAGCTCACCGGGTCGAACGGAATCGTTGTTACGACCGATTCATACCGGGATATGGGCGTTCTCGGACCTGGTGACGCAATCGACCTCTCGTTCAACATAATGGTCGGCGATGATGCGGATTGCGGGACAGAGCACCTGCAACTTGTCCTTACAGGCAGTTCCCACACATACAATGCAAAATGGAACGTTCCGATCAAGGTCGAGACCGCAGGAATCAAGATCATTCCGTCCAAGCCACTGAAACTCGCCTGTGACGGGGGCAAGATCGAGTTTGACGTCGCAAATACGCACTCAAGCACGTTTACGTCCGTAAGCATCGAACCGCGGGCAGAGGGTATCACGTTTACGCCGGCTGAGTACTTCATCGGAACAATGGAGCCTGACGAGCTCTTCACAATCGAGTTTGATTGTGAGGTTACAGGAAATTCATCCGATGACACTGACCTCCACCTCTATGCCGAGTACCGAAACGGCAACAACCGGCACGAGGCAGTACTCAACAACCGGGTAATCGAGATCGAACCTGTGGTTCCGGAGGGTAATTCCCGCACAGTCGTGATCGGCGCAGCACTGCTTCTGGTGGTCGTTGTTGGCGCAGGCATCTACTACAGAAAGAGACGAAAGAACTAAAATCCAGTTAATTAGGAGCTGATTCACAATGATAAACCCGGTACAATCGGTGCAGATCGCAATCGGCAGCATCACAAGCGCCAAGATGCGATCTGCATTGACCGCTCTTGGAATCATCATAGGCGTTGCCGCAGTCGTTGCCAACGTCGCGCTTGGTGCAAGCTTTACCCAGTACTTCGCAGACGAACTCGGCTCGATCGGCACGAACTTCATCATCGTCGAGGGCAGGGAGGATAATCTCTTCTTTGATCGCGAACTGGAACTCCTGAAGAATACGCCGGGCATCGATGGTGTATCTCCCACAACATGGAGTTCTGTCGAGGCAAAATACATGTCAGAGTCCAAGATCATCACAGTCCTTGGAGTTTCTGAGGATTATGACAAGGTTCGCAATATGAAAATGAGTGAGGGATCTTTTTTAACAGACAAAAATCGGTATGCGGTAGTTCTTGGGTGCAATGTCGCAAACGAGAAGTTTGACCGGAAGATCGGTCTGCAGAACTCGATTGATCTTACGTTCCGGCTGGATGACGGGACATCAGTCACAAGGAAGTTCAAGGTGAAAGGGATAACCGAGAAGGTCGACTTCTTCGGTGACCCGAGCGCAACTCCGAATAACTACATATTCATCCCGATCGATACAATGATGGGGATAACAGGCAAGAATGACTACAATGCATTCTTTGCATCAGCAGATAGTCTCGACACCGTGGAAGAAACCGCAGAAGAGATGGATAAGCGGCTCGCCAGAAACTTCGGGGTCTCAAAGCGCGATAGGGGCGACGAAGATGCAAAACCATACAAGATACAGACACAGATCGAGTTTCTGGAGAGGACCGGCGTTTGGGCTGACGCGATCGGCGCACTCCTGACCGCGGTTGCGCTGATCTCGCTTGTTGTTGGCTCGATCGGGATTGCAAATATCATGCTTGTAACTGTTAGCGAGCGGACAAATGAGATCGGGCTGATGAAATCGCTTGGAT
>JAUVEF010000040.1 GCA_030594905.1 Methanosarcinales archaeon | reverse complement strand
CAAGTTTCCAAAGCCGGAATGTAACCCACCCCCCTTGGGGGGCACAATCGCGCGACCCTATTTCGCGCGATGTGCCGGATGATACTTCTCGATCAGCTCATTATCAATCCGCGTCAACTGAGCCTCCGGAAGCTCCGCGAGTAGATTCCACCCAATCTCAAGCGTCGTCTCGATGTTCCGATCCTCGTCCTTGCCCTGTCTGACGAACTGGTCCTCAAACATGTCAGCAAACTCAAGGAACTTCCGGTCACGCTCAGAGAGCGCGTCCTTACCGACGATCGCAACAAGACCTCTGAGATCGTTTCCTTCGGCGTAACCTGCATACATCTGATCCGATACCGCCTTGTGGTCTTCCCTTGTCTGCTTTTCTCCAATTCCAGAGTTCATCAGCCGTGAAAGCGATGGCAACACATTGATCGGTGGATAAATCCCTTTTCTGTGCAGATCTCGTGAGACCACGATCTGTCCTTCGGTGATGTACCCACTCAGGTCAGGTATAGGGTGAGTGATGTCGTCACCCGGCATTGAGAGGATCGGAAACTGCGTAACAGATCCTTTCCGTCCCTTGATGACACCAGCACGCTCGTAGATCATCGAAAGATCGGTGTACATGTATCCGGGGTAGCCTCGCCTTCCGGGAACCTCCTCTCTTGCAGCGCCCATCTGCCTGAGAGCCTCGGCATAGTTTGTCATGTCTGTCAAGACCACAAGTACATGCATGTCGTGTTCATAAGCAAGATACTCGGCTGCTGTGAGCGCAAGTCTCGGCGTAATTAGCCGCTCAACAGCCGGGTCGTCTGCGAGATTTAAGAATACAACTGCCCGCTCAAGAGCACCGGTTCGCTCGAAGTCATGCATGAACGTCTGAGCTTCCTCGTTTGTGATACCCATCCCTGCGAAGACCACAGCAAACGCCTCCTCGCTTCCGGGCACCTTTGCCTGTCTTGCGATCTGAAGAGCGATCTCGTTGTGCGGAAGTCCCGATCCTGAGAAGATCGGCAGTTTCTGACCCCGGACAAGCGTATTCATGCCGTCGATTGTAGAAATGCCGGTCTGGATGAAATCTTTAGGCGGTTTCCTCGCATAAGGGTTCATGGCAGCGCCGTTGATGTCGAGATGATCGTCAGCCACGATTTTTGGTCCGCCATCGAGTGGATCCCCGGATCCAGAGAGGATTCTTCCGAGCAGGTCGATTGATACCGGGAGTTTGATCGTTTCACCGGTGAATCTGACCCCACATTCTCGGTTCAAGCCACCGGTTCCCTCAAAAATCTGAACCACGACGATATCCTTCGATGTATCAAGAACCTGACCCCGTTTGGTGGTACCGTCCGCAAGCTTAATATAAACAAGTTCGTTGTATCCGATTGGCTCGGTCTTCTCAACAAAGATTAGTGGTCCTGAAACCTCGGTGATTGTCTTATATTCCAACATGTTACCTACCTCCGCAACCCCTCAAACTCTTCATCCATCGCAGAAAGAACAGTCTTCAGCGCTGGCTCAAACTCTGCCTCGAACTTGACCTTTGCAAGGGTATCCTTCGCTTTCACAGCAAGGATGCTTTCGAGAGGGATTCCACTCTCAAGAGCAGTGATTGCAAGATCAGAGTACTTCATGATCGCGCTCATCAGTTTATACTGCTTTTCCATTGTGCAAAACGTGTCAACGTCGTGGAATGCATTCTGCTGCAGGAAATACTCCCGGATCATGCGCGCAACCTCCATTGTCAGCTGCTGATCCTCTGGAAGCGCATCCGAACCAACGAGCTGTACGATCTCCTGGAGTTCAGACTCCTTCTGGAGAATTTCCATCGCATCTCCGCGCATTACCGACCATTCGGTAGATACATGCTCATCATACCAGTCTGATAGTGCATCGGTGTATAAACTGTAGCTTTCAAGCCAGTTGATCGACGGGAAATGCCTGCGCTGCGACAGCTTCGCATCAAGCGCCCAGAAGACCTTCACGATGCGGAGCGTGTTCTGGGTCACCGGTTCTGAGAAGTCGCCGCCTGGCGGGGATACCGCGCCGATTACAGTGACCGATCCTGCGCGACCGGATAATGTGTCCACCCTTCCTGCACGCTCATAGAACTCTGAGAGCCGCGCCGAAAGGTATGCGGGATATCCTTCCTCACCCGGCATCTCTTCAAGTCGCGACGATATCTCTCGCATTGCTTCAGCCCATCTCGATGTTGAGTCCGCCATCAGCGAGACATCATAGCCCATGTCCCGGTAATACTCAGCAATCGTGATTCCTGTGTACACCGACGCCTCTCTCGCCGCAACAGGCATGTTTGACGTGTTTGCAATGAGAACGGTTCGTTCCATCAGCGGTCTGCCGGTCTTCGGATCTTCAAGTTCCGGAAACTCGTTTAAAACATCCGCCATCTCGTTTCCTCGCTCACCACATCCGATATAGACCACAATCTCGGTATCGCTCCATTTTGCAAGCTGCTGCTGTGTTACAGTCTTTCCACTCCCGAAAGGTCCCGGAATCGCCGCAGTACCACCCTTTGCAACCGGAAAGAGTCCGTCAAGGATCCGTTGTCCGGTGATTAGTGGCACATCAGGCATCAGTTTCTTGCTAACCGGTCTTGGCGCACGGACTGGCCATTTCTGCATCAGCGAGAGTTCGGTTCCATCTGTAAGCCTGCATACGCACTCAGTCACTGTGAACGATCCTTTTTCGATCGTGTCAACGACGCCTGACATATTCGGCGGAACCATGATCCTGTGCTCGATGTTATGGGTCTCCTGAACCGTTCCGATGATGTCGCCGCCGGCAACACTGGTGCCCTTGGTAACAGTTGGCACAAACTCCCACTTCTTATCCCGCTTAAGCCCCGTCGCAGTAACACCGCGCTCGATGAAATCGCTCTCCATCATCTCCATGAGCACCGGAAGCGGGCGCTGGATGCCGTCGTAGATGCTCTCAAGGAGCCCTGGTCCCAGTTCGACTGAGAGTGGCATGTTCGTATTCTCAACCGGTTCTCCCGGCGCGATGCCTGACGTATCCTCGTACACCTGTATGGTCGATTTGTCGCCCTCGATACCGATTACCTCGCCCATGAGCCCTTCGTTACCGATCTTGACAACATCATACATCTTTGTGGGCACATCGATGACCGTCACGACCGGTCCTGCTACCCTATATATCGTTCCTTTTATTTCCAAAGATCAACACCTACCGCTTTCTTGATTTTTTCTCTTAACTGAGTCGTCTCGCCGCCTCCGACCAGGACCACCGTCGGCTCGATCGATTCATCGAGCTCTGACTGCAGCGCCTCTGGAAGAAGCGAGATGTCATCGTTATGCATGATCAGTATTCCTATGTCGGGATCTTCGAGTGCCTGACGCACTGTCGAATTTATAGACCCCTCATCGACTTCGTGCGTCTTTCTTATGCCTGCAAGCCTGAATCCAAGCGTAAAATCACCGCGTCCAATTACTGCAAGTTCCATTGCATCACCAATTATTGATATATTCTAACGTTCCGATAGGATAATTATAGCCAAACCGCTCATACAAATAGAATTCGCCTCTTGCTATTGGTTTTGTACATTTCTTGGCTCACAGTCTCAAATATGTCGGTAAAGTACTTAAACATTGTTTTGGCAGGGCGTTGGCATGGATGCGCTCATGATTCAAAGCCCTGAAACGGTGGCAGATACAATCGCGACGTTCGTCTCGAATGCATGAGTTTGTGATTCAACCACTTTTCATGGAAAATCCTACAAATAAAATAGGGATAATGCAAATTGTATGGATTGCACGGATGTTATTTGATACTGTGAACGTGTTTAGGTGAGGTGAAAAAACCACGAGATTTCACGAGACTGACACAAGAAGAGATTGGTACCTGCAAGATACTATGACACGTTTGCTCTGCATCATGCTTCCCCGCAATCTCTTGTGGAAATCCGTGTACATTGTAGTTAGCTACATACGTACGCATCGTTGTTTATTTCAGCCTTGGCATCGCTATGATCTCACGGATCTGCATGTTAAAGAAGCTATTTGCATGTCCCGGTCTGATCACACATGCGACGTCCGCGCCCGAATGTGTCCCGCCAATTGCAATGATCTCGGCACCATCGCCGACTGGAACCATGCCCGCGTCCGCAGCCATAATCGTGATCTCAACAGCTACCTTAAATCCAACTCCAAACAGACTCTTGAGCACGGCTGCAATGGTTTCAGCCCGGCTTGCTCCACCAAGCTTCCCGGAGAACGACCGTTCCACTCCTGAAAGTGCATGTGTCTGCGTAAATACGGCGGCACCCATATCCTGCAATATTTCGAGGTTCTTTTCGTCAAACTGCCATTTCCCCTCTTCTCTCGCACCGTAATGCAGTGTCACGACGATTGTCTTGATATCAGTCCCTTCGGTTGCCTTTGCAACCTTGATCCCAGTCGATCCGGTGGTGCTTGCGACCACGATATGCTTGACGCCAAGTTCAATCGCCCGGTCGGCAGCGGCTTTCACGGTTTTATCGGTGTTAGTTGCACCCGGTTTCTCAAAATATGTGATTTTTCGGTTCATGATTACCATTGTATTTTATTAATACGACGATGTGAGAGGTCCGCTACAGCGACGCATGGTCGCGGCATGTAGCAGATCATCAGAGCAGGTACGATTCCTGCCATCAATCTTCAAAATATCCGGTTCGATCGTCGATTACATCCCAGAGGTACTTGTTTGCACGCTCCACGGTTTCATAGTCGCCCCGGAGCACGATCAGCTTCATCTCAAAAGGCTCACCGTCCTCGACTGCCGTGAGCACATTTTTGGTGTGCGACTCAAGACCAAACTCCAGTATCAGTTCCTGTATCATGGTCACCGAGAGTCCTGGCGGGATGACAAGATCATATAGTGATTTGTTTGATCCCTCTGCGGTAGTCTCGTCCTCATCCGCCAATAAGTCGTCTATTCCCAGTATATTATCCTTGCCCAATTATATCACCATTATGCTATACGTTTCCCCGCGTCTGGTCCATACATCGCATCATATATCTCTTCAACGTGCATGATCACCGCGGCTTTTGCAGGCAACGCCTTGCTCTTGGCATGTACCCATGCCTTCACATCATCATACACCGGACCGTTCGCCGCGACCTCTGTACTGCCCTTGATCTGGAATGACTTCTTTGCCTCGCCATCGTACACAACGAACGATACTCGCGGGTTCTCTGACAGGTTTGTGGCGGTCTTGTCGAAGAAATTGTCTGCAATATGGATCGTCTCATCGTCAACGATCCTTAAGAATCCAACAAACACCACGTTAGGATTACCATCCGCATCCGCGGTGGCAATTGGAACCGGACTCTGCTTATTTATTGTCTCCTGCACTTCTGCTGGCATCTTTACCATAACAATCACCACCACAAACTCTGACCTCTATGATATAAAGGTTTGTGAAATCATCCTGGAAAAATTTCGGGGGCAGGATTTCGCATTCCGATCGACAGGTGTGGGATGCTACTGCAACGAATCGATGACCCTCATCGCAACCTCGGCCGCCCGCTCGCCCGACAGCATCATCCCGCCAAAGATCGGACCCATCCGCGGACCGCCATAGACCGCGTTTGCCGCCATGCCCGAAACAACCAGTCCCGGATATACTTCCTTTGTGAAATCAAGAAGCGCACGCTCGCCCACGTCCGCCCACATCGGCTGCTCGCCAATGACCTGCAGACTGCCCGGCGCGCTCGGTATCTTTTCCTGCACGATTCGGCATATCTCTGCGTCGTGTCCGGTGCCATCGATCACCACCTTCGACCGGACCGCCAGCGGATCGACATGTAGATGCGCCAGCTCAACAGCAGTCCAGTTGAGAACAAGCCCTGACACCCGGTCATTCTCCCGGATCACCACATCCTCCGCGCTGATTAGATTGAAAATCTTTGCGCCTGCTCCGATTGCGCCTGCGGCAATCCGGCAGACCGATTCGATCGAATCCGCCACATAGAGACCCGGTTCGCTTTCGGTGTATTTGATGTCGAATTCGTCAAGGAAACGGCGTGCTTCTTCCTGCACCACGATTCTTGGAAACATCATGCCGCCACCCCACATGCCACCGCCGACCGAGAGATTCCGCTCAAAGACGACCGTATCGACACCTGCTTTTGCAAGGGTGTATGCGGCAACGAGATTCGCAGGACCTGCGCCGACGAGCGATGCATCCACATTAGTTACATCAAGGAACGATTTTGTAAATTCGGTAACGATTGCTCGTGTAATGCTTGTTTCATCGATCGCCATGATTGTTGTTTGTATCCCTACAACCTTAATATTTTAACCCGCGTGATCAGGGCGGCTCTGAACGTGGCAGGGAATATAGATTCGCCCCCTATACCTCAGTCGCCGTTATCTACCATCTCCATCTCCATCTCCACCACCACATTTAACGCCACATCTACCACCACATCCGGTACCATTCCAGTTCCTATAGCGGGAGATTTCGAGCAGGCATTCATAATATTCATCCCGGTTTCGCTCAAGATAAGCACTGATATGGAACAGGGGGTTGGACAGCATCTTCTCACTGTACCGGATCAGAAGAACAAGAATACGTCCGATACGACCGTTTCAGTCACTGAATTGGTGGCTCAGTTCAAACTGAGCCTTCAGGATTGCCAGCTGGACCAGAGCGTCTTTTTTTCGCTATGCCAGTAGATCTCCCAGTTCGAGCGCGCATCCATAACCATCAGATGGGGTGGCGGAACAAAGATTGCCTATCCAATCGGTGTGCCCGGAGGCGCGATGTAATTCGGTATGCTGCGGATCTCGCCCGGCTCCCGGCATCCACCTCTGGCAATTGTGAGCAGGATGCGGCGCAGGTCACGAATCATGT
Organism: Methanosarcinales archaeon; assembly: GCA_030594905.1. The sequence goes on along the minus strand of JAUVEF010000040.1, from coordinate 1,640 downwards.
TGGTGCACAGGGGACGTTTTTGCAGATAATCGACAGCCATATTCATTGCTGTGCGATAATTTATGATCTCCTGAATGTCCGCATGTTTTTTAGGTATCAGATAGCGGTATGTGTTTAGCTGAGGCGAAAAAAAACCACGAGATTAACACAGAAATCTTGTGGAAATCTGTGAAATCTTGTGGTTAAGCCAAACACGTACGAAAAAAGAAAAGGTCCGGTTGGAACCTATTATTCCTTCAACACCAGCACTTCTGTTGCTTTTATCACTGCTTCTACTTTATCGCCTTCTTTCAGATCAAGATCTTCCACGGCTTCTTTTGTTAGCATCGAAGTCAGGATAGCGGTCTCTGCGATCTCGATTTTCACGGTAGATGCGACCTCACCTTTCTCGATTTCCTTCACAACGCCTTCAATCTGGTTTCTTGCACTTATTCTCATTGTTGGCATCCTCCATTTCTTGCTGCAACCACTGTCGCGGCTGCAGGATATTGCAATATTGCGGCATACCCTAAGAACATATCGCCCACCCAACATTCCACCAGCTTATGCCCACACTCTGCAACCCCGCCATAACCTGGATCAACTGTTTTAATTTGACTTTTGTCATATTGTAAACCAAAATGTATTTATACAGAACACACAACTGTATTTGAAGGAAACCCGATGAAAAAAACGGCAATACTCGCGGCGATAATTCTGTTCTGTAGTGTAATTGCACACGGGTGCATCAGCGGACCCACACAGTCAGAAACCGGAAAACCGGAGTCGCTCCTTGTTTACTGCGGCGCAGGAATGAGGGCGCCAATGGATGAACTTGGGAGCCAATTTGAGCAGGAATATAATGTTAAAGTGATATGCAATTATGCCGGATCCGGGCATCTCTTGAACCAGATTGAACTTGCGCAGAATGGGGACGTCTACCAGCCAGGAGCAATGTACTATTCCACAATTGCGCGGTATAAGGGGTTCATCGATTACGAAAAGTCTGTAGCTTACCACGTTCCCGTGATAGTGGTTCCGAAGGGAAATCCTGCGAACATAACCTGTCTGGACGATCTCACAAAGCAGGGGGCAATGGTTGCTCTCGGAGATCCTGAGGCGTGCGCTATTGGAATATTAGCGGACAAAATACTGGAGAAGAACGGGATCAAGGATGCTGTTTTGGATAACACTGTCGTTTACGGCACAACCGTAAATGCACTCATACTCTACGTATCCAGTGGAGATGTGGACGCTGCGATAACGTGGGGAGAAACGGCACTCTTTGCCCCGAATGAAACGGCGATAGTAGAGATACCGGCGGAAGAGAACATCATACAGACGATTCCTATAGGAACACTTACGTTTTCTGAAAACAAAGAATCTGCGGAAGAGTTTGTTGATTTCGTTACCTCTGATTACGGCAAAGCGGTATACGAGAAATATGAGTTCACCCCATACAGGCAAGGCGACATAGGCAATATAGGCGATATAAATGAAACTGATCGATGATCTGATCTCTGATCTATCAAACGTGGCTACAGATGCGAAAGTCCGTGACGTGCATGTCGGCTATACGTGGATCGGCGTCCTATCCCGAAACTGCGGGGTTGCAAAGAATCTTGGTGAACGGCACGACTATATGGTGCGGAATATCGGGA
>JAUVEF010000169.1 GCA_030594905.1 Methanosarcinales archaeon | reverse complement strand
CTGGAGATGTGGTATAAATGATACGGGACGAAGAAGCACAGTGGATCGTTCTTGCCGGATTTACGATAAGCATATCCCTCGCAGTGCTGATCGTTCTCCTGAATCTCTCGTTTATGTCCGGATATCAGGCATCGCAGGCGCAGCTCGAGTTTCCGATGTACGAACTTCGTGAACTGCACGACGAGACCTATACTGAGATCAACATCATCGCCATGCATGATAACATCACCACCAACGAGATCAATGACACGATGGTGAACTATGGAAACCTGCTGTCCCAGTTGTATGCATACCACGGGCAACTGGTGACGACAACGGTGAACACCACAACATCAATGAAAAACGCGACAGCGGCACCGAACTTCACCGGGGCGTCCAACGATCTGAACGTCACCACCGTAACGATCGAGATCACCTTCTATGACGGGACCACCGAGTACACCGAACGGTTGAGCAGCAGTACGATTTAAAATGAGGGGGGCGGGGCGCATGACAATGACCAATCTGAAAGATAACCGTGCAGTATCATACTCGCTTGAGTATATCATGATCTCAAGCGTATCGATCCTGCTATTTCTATCCGTGATAACGTTGTCCGGTTCGATACTGCTTGATCTTCCGACCGATATTGCGGCAACACAGCAGTTCAATGATGTGGGAAACGATATCGGAACCAAGCTGATCATGTTTTATCTAATCGCGCCTGAAAACGGCACGCTGAGCACGCCGCTCGATATGCCGGCTACCATCGGCGGGCACACATATATGGTGAAGCTATCTGCCACTAATACCACTGATCAGCGGGTAATAATCGATGCGGATGACCTTGATCTCAACATATCATATACAATAAACGGAATCGGTGCGTCCATCCCGATTAATGGGTGGACAAACAGCGCAAGCGGCAAGCACCGACTATGTTTCAACAATACGTGATGCTAATCACAGTTACATGGTGGCAAACATGAATAAAAATAAATTGATCCGATCAGACAGTGCTGTTTCAGAGGTGCTGGGATATACGCTCGTATTCGGGATCGTCATTCTTTCGATCGGACTGATCTATACGGCTGGCATACCGGCACTGCAATCGACAAAGGATGCGACCCAGTTCAAAAGCGTTGAGCAGGGGTTCATGATAATGAATACCGATCTTCTGAAGGTCGCTCTCGACCAATCGCCGGTCAGGACGACGAAACTTGGCACCGCGGAGGGTGGTATGCTTGCGGCAGATCCCGCTGCATGTGCCCTGTCGCTTAAGATATTTGAGTGTGGAAACGAGCAGTTCAATGATACCCTGCAGATGGGGCGCATCGAATTTGCGAGTGAAGTTGGCTCCATAACATGCGAAAACGGTGCTGTGATCACGAAATACGGGTCCGGGTCGTTTATGTCTGTAGAACCACGGATGTTTAAGTCAGATCAGGACCATATCATGTTTTCGCTGATCAAGGTCAATGATTCGTCCCGGTCTGCCAGCGGCGGAATCTCACAGATCACAATCAGCAATCCACGGTTTAATGAGAGTCTCTTCAACACTCCGGAGGTTTATGAGAATGGCGGGGTGAAAATCATGGTCGATAGCGAATATGCCGATTCCTGGGAGCGATTTCTGAGTAGTGAGTTTGGTGCGACGTTTTCTAACCCGTCCGCCGATTTAACCTCAACCGGCTGGTGTGACACAATATCCTTTGAAAAGCTCGTGGTCGTCGAGTATGTTGTCAGCGTGGAGGTCTGGTGACGCCGGGCACAATCGCGATCCGGAAAATCGCGGCTGGTGCGGGCGCATACAACAGCGTACAAACATGGAATCTTAGGCTCAATATGAATAATATGCGATAACCTTCCCCCACCTTATTTTGTGAGTCCTGGTACGCACAAGTCTCAGAATTTGACTGCCCGCACATAAAGTGTTTAAGCCATCAGGCAAAAGAGACGGGACAAGGATCTCACCAATGCAAAAACCACCGGATACGACGAGCGGAATGAACAAAAGACCCCCGAAGTGGGCGATTGCCGTATGGGCTCTTGGAATATTGACTGCCATCACCCAAACGCTGAACGCGTATCACTTCGACCACAACAACGTTGTTGGAGTGCTGATTGGAATTGCGCTAACAGTCGTGTGGATAATCTGGGCGATACTGGTTTGGCATCAGGAAATTGTTGAGTTCTGGTTGCGAATACGGGTGCAGAATCATGAGGCGAATTGATCCGGAACTAAATACACGAGCGGAGTTTTGGAATTCTGAGATGGCGAGTGGGGACGAGCAATTGTTAGGTGCGATAATTCGATACGATAGAATAAAACGTGAGGTGACCCGGAATGAATCATAACCCTGACTCCCACTACAATGTCGCAATCATCGGTGCAGGACCTGCGGGTGCAACTGCGGCACGATACGCGGCAGAAAGCGCAAGCACAATCCTGATCGACAAGAAAAAGACGATTGGGGCGCCTGTGCAGTGCGCAGGCTTTCTCCCGAAGCACGACGAACTCGAAGAGTTGATGCCGGACGCAGGTCTTCCTGATACTTTTCACTATCCTGCAAGCTGCATCTACACCGGGACAACGTACCAGCGGTTCATTGCGCCGACCGGCGACTCCAAGGAGTTCGATGTCGATGCCAATGTGCTCGATCGAAAGCGATTCGATCAGTATCTTGCAGAACGAGCGGTCAGCGCAGGCGCAGATCTCCGCATCGGAACGAGGGTTACCGCAATAGACGGAAGATCAATTGAGATTGCCGGAATGTGGGGCAGCCACACCATCACTGCTGATGTGATCATCGGTGCGGACGGACCCTCCTCGATCGTGGCAAAAGCAGCAGGGCTTCCCGGGGTCGAGGATGATCCGATGGGCGTTGCTCACGCGATAGCTTATGACATGACTGGAGTTGAGGTCGACAACGAGGCTATCGAGATGCACTTCGGCAGGAACTTTGTGCCGGGCGGGTACGCATGGATCGTGCCGCACGGCGGGACTTCCGCAAACGTCGGGATGGGGATCAGAAAAGCGATGTGCGAGCCAGGGGTTACGTTTCGGGACTATCTGCACCGTTTCATAGAAGAGCATCCGATCGCGTCTGAGAAACTTGAGGGGGGACGGGTCACATCGGTCATCGCGGGAATGGTCCCTGTCGGGGGCGCTCCTGCGAAGACGTGCGCAGGAAACGTTATGATCGCGGGCGACGCTGCCGGTCACCTGATTGCGACAAACGGCGGCGGGATCCCGACTGCGATGGTTGCAGGGAAGATTGCGGGCGAGACTGCGGCGGACGTTGTGAACGGGAGGTGCACAGTCGATGCGTACGAGTCAAGATGGCGGAGCGAGATCGGGATGCAGATTACGACATCGGTCTATGTGCGGAAGCTGATGGATGGCATGATGCGATCTGACTCGATGATGACTGCGGTCATGAATATGGTCTCGCCAGCACACATGAAGGCGCTTCAGCGGGGGCAGCTTCCGGATGCTGTGAAGCGGC
>JAUVEF010000037.1 GCA_030594905.1 Methanosarcinales archaeon | reverse complement strand
CCCTCACACCATAGAAGGACTGTGGCTCAACTCACAGCAGCGGGTAGATCGAATCGCAGGAAAGCACTGCCGCCTATACCACGCCCCCACGCATGAGCTATACGCACCGATCATAGCCCGCTACGCATCGTATGATAACCTGATAGGCAACGTAGCAGACCTGCACACACCGTATGAGATGAGTCTTGAAGCTTTCCTGATCACGGATGCAGTATACGGATTCCGAGGCAAACTCGTCACACAACACCTGATGGGGATGCGGTATGAATTCGATTGGGATTACGACGGCACACAGATATATGTGATGGTAGGCACAGAACATGTTATGATAGGAACAGAATATGTGGTGATCTAATGGGTCTACAACTTAGCGCACAAGGAGCCATAATCAAGACCGCCTACGAGGCGGAGGCTAACACGAATGCTTACACTGACGCAGAAGTGGCGAAGCTCGCAGGGATCGTGCCCGGTGTAGCAACTACAAACGTATTCAAGATTCCAGGGAGCCTTGCAAGAGGCGACATATTCTATATCAACGCATCCGGGAATCTGGTGAGGCTACCCGCAGGCGACACCGGAAAATTCCTGAAGACACAGGGCACGACTGGCGATCCGGTGTGGGAAGCATTGCCCGGCGGCGGCGACATGCTTCAGGCGACGTATGACCCGAACGGTGACGGCATCATTGCAATCGCTCAAGGCGGCTCAGGACAAGCCACTGCACAGGCGGCGATAGACGCACTGACGCAGATTGCAGGCGCAACAAACGAACACGTTCTCACAAAAGACACGACCACAGGAAACGCAACGTGGAAGGTAGGGGGTGCGGGCGGAGCATCGACATGGGTTGAGCTTACAGATACCCCATCATCGATAATAGCATACGGACTCTGTGCTGGAAATTCTGCCGGAACGGAACTTATAGCCACAGAAATTGGCATTAATATAAATAGATTATATAGTAGAAGCGATGTACACGGGGTCTTGTTGCAAGGAGGATCACATGCAGAATCTTCATACATACATATAGAAGGACCCGGAGGATCTGACACAGGGGCGACGCAGTTCCACCAATATCAAGACGCGACGCATAATGTAGAGGCAGGATATTTCGAGGGGGCGACTGCCACTCCAAAGTTGCATCTACTGCACGGTCTCGACATGCACACCAAGAAGATCGAGAACCTTCTCGATGGCGTTGCAGCAACCGATGCAGCAACCGTATCGCAGGCAAACACCCGATACATCCAAGTCGAGATATATGATCCGAATACCGCGGTTGCAGTTGGCACAAAAAAAGCAATGGTACACATCCCATTTGCAGGCACACTCACCGGAGTCCACGCACGGGTTGACACGCCGTCATCGGGGGGCACACCAACATTCGACATCGAAAAGAATGGTGCGACGGTATTCTCAACGCTCCTCACGATCGATCAGAGCGAGAACGGATCAGAGGATGCGGCAATCCCAGCGGTGATCTCTGATAGTGCGATTGCGGAAAATGATGTTTATACGTTTGATGTGGATGCGGCTGGTACAAGTACAAAAGGGCTTGTGATCACCTGCACGGCAGTGATGACGTGAGAGGGTTGTCATGACCACATACTACGTCAAACCCACTGGTGACAACACCAAAGACGGTCTGTTGGTGGAGATTGGCGCATAGGTGTAGACGCAGGATTATTTCTGAAGGTCTTTAAGTTCGTTCTCTACTTTGCGCACACGGGCAGTCAGATTAGCCAATTCGCTGTGCGCTACGATTTCTTTCATTTCGTCAGCAGATATGAACCTGCCGCCGTTACTTTTTATTGTTTTCATCTTGAGATTCTCCTAATAATATATCACTATAGCTTCCATGCTGATATTTCGACTGCTGCCACTTGCATTCCAAACAACAATTTTAATTCCACTTGCGCCGAATTGGTCCTGGTAAACATAAGTGGTCAGTCCACTATACCATCCTTGATCAAGGTTCATACTTATACCAGGAACCACTGTCATTGATGTACCTGAACTTATCGTGAAGTACCAATTATATCCCGATCCGTTTGGAATGGTCTGTTGTGCCCCAGATAATCTAACCACATGCCAGCCATCTACTTTGTCAGCATCGTAGGTGTCGCCAGTAACTCCCGTGCCACCACGAGATACTGGCAGCGTGCCGGATGTGATGTCGGTTGCTGCCCAGTTGTGTGCATCTACCCACTGTTGGTTTGCGGCGTCTCTCGCAGATGCAGGGTCTGCAAGGTTTTTTACCCTCCATGACGTTCCCATGCTTATATCAGCCACGGCGCTTAATGCATAGCTGTTTGTTCCGAGATATGCTTTTGTAGCGCCATTACTATCGAATATAGTCATCCCGGCAGCGAATTCTGATCGAGCACTTGCGAGATGCAGTATATTCTTTGCTCGAAAGTCAACGTCGTCTGCAACGAGCAATCGGACATACGATCCCATGTCTTCCCACAACCCTCCCCCAGAGGAAGCCGCCCATTTTACACCGAGCGTTTCGGTGTCGTCCAGTGTCAGCACATGCCCATTGTTCGCGGTGGTGTACAACGTACCGCACCCTGCCACTGTTCCTACAAGAATATCCCCTTTGACACCTGGCGCACCGAGTGGGACATTTGCTAATGGGATGTAACCATCCGTTCCCGCAGCGATTGCGTCTCCATCGGCGGTTGCGGATGTGAGCCCAGTGACTTTCCCACCATCCGCAATGAAATTCAACCCTGTATCCAATTCGATCCCGGTAGCGTGGACTTCACATATTGCATCTGACCCGATGCTGAATACGTGTTTATTCGCAGCTCGATAGCTTAATCGGTTTGATGTATCGAAGAAAATATCATTGAGATCATCGCCTCTGAAATCGATGATGAGTGTGCTGGCTGTCCTGCCTGCAACTCTTATAACATTAACAATATCGTTGCTACCAACCCCACCACCCATGTCAAGATTGCCAGACATCGCTCGGGCGCCAGTCGCAAGGAGATATTGTGTGTGATCATCATCTGCAAGACCGGTTAATGCACCGTGATCAGTTACTCCCCCAGCCCCCGCCGCCCATTTTACACCGAGCGTTTCGGTGTCGTCCAGTGTCAGCACATGCCCATTGTTCGCGGTGGTGTACAACGTACCGCACCCTGCTTCTGTGCCGATAAGGATGTCCCCCTTAACACCTGGCGCACCGAGTGGGACATTTGCTAATGGGATATAACCATCCGTTCCCGCAGCGATTGCCTCACCAGCAGCACCCGCAGCAGGGAGTCCAGTAATCTTCTCGCCATTCATGTCCAATGGCACCCAAGCATCTATCCCAGCCACACCAACTGTCAGCCGACTCACGTCATTAATGAAAAAATCCCAACGATCTACTACGGGATCCGGAGCTTCGGTATGTGTGTATATCAATGCATCTGCGGTTCCGTGGAATTGTATTTTTGAGTAGATCTGCGACGTGTCGAACTGAATGCGCTCGCCGACGTTGTCTATATTCTGTTCTCCTATGTCCAGTGGTCTGGCAATTGATAGTTTTGCGTAGGCTCCACCAACTTCCCATAACCCAGCACCCGCATAAAGTTGAGAAAGCGTCCTGCCAACATCATTGCTCGGATCGAAGAACACCAGATCGCCGGTGTCGGAAGTTGATATCAGCCCTCCCGTATTGGTTGGGTAATACGCATCGCGACCATTGACCCCAAAGAACACCGAGTGTGCATTCTCGATCCATCCCGGTTCGCCGATGAATCGCAGGTCAACCGGACCGCCAAACATAGCGTCACCGAGTTCAAGCCGATTAACATAGATCCCCGGACTCACATAGTCCGACACCAATTTTGCTATTTTGTAAGCCATCTACTCCACCCCTTCGTCCGGATGTCCGCCACCGCCACCGCCATACTCCACCCACCACGTAATGCTACTGTTATTCCCAGACCCCTCATCCTTAAGCCAAACGAAATCGTGAATAACAGGACGATTCGCAATCGCAGCGATCTTAGTTGCGCCACTGATTTCCCACAACCCACCAACCCCTGCGCCGATCTCCACCCCAGCCCCCCCAGCCTTCCTATAATAGATCTTCCCGTCTGCACCGTACAACTCGGCAGGATTGTTGTCGGCATCCTGCGACATCGTAACACGCTTGAACCGTCGCTCGGACCACGCAAGTTCTTGGCGTATCGTCAGCCGGACAACATCCTGTAGCGAGTTGAGGTGCGATTCCATGGGTAAGCCTCTTATCGCTACTGCTGATGCGCCATAATAGTCCGCAAAGCCCCTTCAAGCTGGTACCGCTCTCGCTTCTGCTCTTCCAGCACTGCTTCGAGTTGCTCAATTTGCCCCATCGTGTTTATCGCAGCACCAATAACTTGTTGCAACTGCTGCTGTACCTGTTGACCTTGTGCCCGTAACTGTTGCACCAGAGAGGCTTCCTTTGCCTTAAGTTCTTCAGCCTGCTTCTCACGTTCTTCAGCCTGAGTCTTAAGCTCGTCAATCTGCTTCTCAAGTTCTTCTATAGTTGGAGTTGCTTTTTCCATACACACCCATACTATGGGAATGTATATAAGTATCAGCACCGATATTCTACAGCATGGCGATCACACTCAGCACAATCATAAGAGTCCGCCAAAGACTGCAATTAGAGACGTGGGAATCCACAGATACAGCAATCACCCAGTTCATCACAGACGCAGAAGCACAGATCTCAAATTTCATAGGCAGTCTGCCAGTATCCGGAGACACTGACTTTGCCTTGGCAGAATCCATCGCAACAGACCTCGCAGCGTACTACACAGGCATCTCCCTACCGGCACTGAAAGACGAAAACGCAGAGAAAGCAAGACTCGCTCACATCAAAGAATTCAAGGACGCAGCAGACCGAGACCTAAAAAGACTCTTATCACCACCGGCGCCAAAAACATGGATAAGGAAAGTGAACTAAAATGCCACCACCACACAGCACCACAAACGTAACCGAATCAGGACCAGCACCATTCGACAAGGAGTCGATCACCGTAGCCGCCACCGCCATCGGATGCACCGCAACAACATACCTGGAATCGTCCCGAGCAGAAATGACGCTCGAAACAGCACAAATACGGTTCTGGTTATCCGGCACCCCAACGAGCAGCGAAGGGCATCTGATAGAGGTCGGAGACGTGATCACCCTAACATCACCAGCACAGATCGCAGGCTTCAAAGCCATCCGCACCGGGGCAGTATCCGGAGTGCTAAAGGTGACGTACTTCAAATGAGGCGATCACAATGTTCGGCGATGGAATGATTAGGCGGGCTGGATACCAATATCATGGAGGCAGCATATTCAGTATGCTGAACTTAGACAGGACCCTTAGAATCATCGAAGCCAAATCAGGCGATGCTGATGTAGCGGTGGTGAATGGCTCCTATGATATTCCCATTAAGATAGGTGATACATGGTTCATGGCAACCTCTGATGTAGAACTTGACACTGCAACAGACCTCGACACTGGTGCAATCTCAAACGGTGCTGACTACTATGTCTATGCCATAAACAACAGTGGCGCACTCGATTTCATCCTATCTGCAAACGCAACTTATCCATCAGGGTATGCGGCGAACTCCTCAGAGAAGATCGGCGGTTTTCATACTCTCTGTACCAATGTCGGAACGATAGCAGGACATGACCTTACAGGCCATCTTGCTAACAACATACTCCCTGCATCAATTTGGGATCTGACGCACCGTCCTAAATCCGTACCTGCTGGAATGGTTTATGATCCGGCAATAGACCTATGGGTAGACATCTACTTAGCCAGTGGTACCGGCGCATCAACGGTAAGCGTAAACGGCGGTACGATCAGCGATACTCGTAATTGGCTGGACTTCATCGATGACGGTCATGCGGTCAACAAACAATTATTGACCGATGAGCAGTTCCAATCCATAGCTGCCGGATCGAACGAAGAAACCAATATCTTGGGCTCTGCCGATCCTGTCACAACTGGCGGTCATGTAGACACAGCATCCCGTCGTATGATCAGCAACATCGGCTGCGAAGACTGCGTAGGCGCACTGTACCAATGGCTTGCAACACCTTCAGCACGGCTCGATAACGGTACAACAGCAGGATGGTACGATCTCGCAGGAGCGAAAGGCAGTTTCTACACGTACGGAACTAATAAGTACGGAAATACCCAGCTCCGTGCGGGCGGTTATTGGGCTCATGGGGCGTATTGCGGGTCTCGGTGCCGGTATGCGGGTAGCTGTCGCTGGGATACGAGTTCGTATATCGGGGCTCGGTTCGGTGCGAAGTCGCTGTAAGCGGAACGGAGAACGGAGAACGAATGATAAAATCGAAAAACATGATAAAGATGGCATAAAACGATGTCATTGGTTATCGGGTTATTTAAAGAACACTCCATGCAGGCGGTAATTGGACTAATGGGGCGAATTGCAGGTCTCAGTGCCAGAATGCGAATAACTATCACTGGAATACGAATTCGAATATCGGAGCTCAGTTCAGTGCAGATACAGGATACGGTGCGAAGCCAACTCCTGGCTGAACCCCATAACCATGTCGAAAGGCAAAACACACAACGGAGGGAACGACCAACCAGTATCACATTGAGAACGCTGGTTGTTCCAAAACTATCATGATACGGCATGGAAACCTCTTTCCGGAAATCGCCGATCCTGCCAACATTTATAAGGCATATACGAAGGCCAGAAAGGGCAAAGGATGGCAAGACACTGTAAAACGATTCGAGCACAACCTCGATCACAATATCGAGGCGATTTACAACGCACTGATCGACAAAACCTTTGCAACCTCGTCATATACCCAAAAAACAATATACGAACCAAAAGAACGAATAATATATAAATTGCCGTTCAACCAAGATCGAGTGATCCAACATTCCTTAATGAACGTCCTTGAGCCGATATGGGACAACCTCATGATCTATGATAGTTACTCTTGCAGAGTTGGAAAAGGCATACATGCCGGCAGCAGACGAACGATGGACTTCATCAGAAAAGTTGGAAAACATGGATACTGCTTAAAAATGGACGTACGAAAGTTCTACCCATCAATAAACCATGACATCATGTATAACATCGTAAAGCACAAAATAAAGTGCAAAGACACGTTATGGCTACTCCGTGACATCGTATATAGCTTTGGAGGTGGATACAACATTCCAATCGGAAACTATACCAGCCAGTGGCTTGGAAATCTCTATCTAAATGAACTCGATCAACATTTGAAACATGAATATCACGTAAAAAATTATATACGATACTGTGATGACGTTATTATCCTGCACGATGATAAAAAATATCTTCAGGAGATCGCTGATATTTCAACGGACTTCCTATCAGACCGACTCGATATGCAATGGGGTAAATGTGACATATTCCCGATTTCACGAGGTATAGACTTCCTTGGATATAGACACTTCCCAGAAAAGATCCTCCTACGCAAATCAACAGCAAAGCGAGTAAAGCAACGACTAAGCCAGTTACCGACACTGCTTATAGAGAATAAAATCACCAATGCCCAGTATCGATCATCGATAGCATCAACAATGGGTTGGCTCAAGCATGCAAACGCACACAATCTTACCAACTGGCTTGGCACAGAACAGATGTGGAGGGATTCATATGCTACGTGATGAATATCCACGATTTGGAGATTTCGCAGATGAAACCACCCCATTTGAGGGAGATAAGATAAGAATAGACGATCTGTTAAATAAAGAGATTCTAATACTTGGATTCAAAATAAAAGACAGCAAGCAAAAACAAGGCACATCATATGTAACAGTTCAATTCAAACTCGATGACGAAGAGCATATTATGTTCACCGCATCACAAGTGATAATAGACCAACTAAACAAGTATGAAAAGAATATACCATTCTATGGGATGATAAAGAAGATAGATCGATATTATACACTTTCGTGAGGTGATCAAGATGAGAAAATTCCCCGAAACAATAGCAACGTCCCAAGACATAGAGAACATCCTGAACGACCATCCCGAATATCACGGACAACTCAAGGCAACACTCCTACGAGCAGTGAACGAACCGGAGAAAGCCGAGCAGGTCACCGACTACGACATCGATCCAGAGACCGGCGAGATGATAAACGTGGTCACAAAACAGATCACCCGACCTAACCAGCAGTGGGAACGTTGGGGGTTTGCTAATCGTGGTGCGTTGAACAGTATAATAGCGAGGTTATAATTATGGACATACAAGACATTACAGACGAGATCATAGGACTCTCGGTTGTCGGAGCGGCGACCGGTTGCGGCATATATGTCACATACCTAACCGGAGAGGTGCCCGGATTCCTAACACTGATGGCAGGTGCGGTGATCGCATTCTACTTCGAAAAGACGAAGAAGGCGGGCGCACAATGAACCAAATCCTGAACATCCGGAGTATCGCAACACAACTGCAAGCCGAGTCAAGCAACCATGACACTCGGCAGCCAAAGTTCGCGAGGATCCTTGATCTGTGCGACGACCTGCTGACCCACTTCGTAGACGACGGGAAGTAAACATGGACATCCTAAGCATCATACCAACCTGCGACGACAAAATGAGCATATACACGCTCATAGCCTTCGCAGCATACTCCATCATCCTCGTTGGTGTGGTGCGGTGTGGCTCAAGCCGGATGG
>JAUVEF010000194.1 GCA_030594905.1 Methanosarcinales archaeon | reverse complement strand
CACTATTCCGATGATTGTGAGCCAGCTCCGGGTTTTACGCTGCACTATGCCCCTTACGCAAAACCGGAAGTAATCCAGGAGTTTCATCGGGATATGATCCTTTTGATGCGCTTTCTGAAGACGAAGAGGAGTATTAAAATGACGGCTCCAACAACCATGCCCGTACTTCCACCAGCCTGCGGCGCAATCGCGCGCATCTCTTTAGGACTATAAACTTTTATTGGCACGTCAGAGGTCATGCTGTACTGGTTTCCGTAATCATCCGCATAACCCACCTCAACAGCGATGCCGTCACAACCCGCGTCCGGGAGGATTGCGAAATCCACGGTGTCGTAGTCATCGCTCTCGATGTCGCCGATGTACCGGATGCTCGTATCGATCAGCTCGAATTGAGCCCCGTCAGCGATCGTGAGGCTAACATGCTTTGCCCGCGCAAACCCGCGGTTTGCAATGCCAATCGTGACCTCACCGACCGTGTCTGGTGTAAGTTTATCCTGAGAATCAAGGTAGACAAAGAGCGTGTTTCCGCTTATAACCGGAACAAGCACCGAATACGACTGGACTGGCTGCGTTTCATGCACCTCGTCCTCGTACCGGATCGTTATTGGCAGTGGATGCTGGGATAGCGTTGTGGTGTCAACAAAGAAACCCGATTCTACAACCGCGGTCTTTCCCGGTGCTATTGTATCGATGTAACAGATCGATCGCTTTGGGAGAATACTGGTCTGGTTCGTAAAAGAGACTTTCACATTCTTTGCAGGTCCTGTTCCAACATTTTTGATCGAGAATTTCGCATCAAACTCTGATTTGGTGGCTGCTTCCGGTATATCGGCACTCAGAAGTACGAGATCCGGGGAACCCTGCACTACGACTGTGAGTTCCACCTCACTCTTTGTGGTGAGGTGTTTGCGGTCAAACTCTCCGCTGTAAGTGATATTAAGATCGATTATATACTCGCCAGACCTTGCATCGGGATTGACGGTCAGGTAATACTCGGTGTTTGCGGTCTCGCTAACCCGGAGTTCGGGGAGTGTCTGCGTGGCTTTGCCAGTCTCTTTCAACTCAAACGGCTCTTTTACGTCCAGATGCCAGATGATATTCTTCGCGGGCTCGCCCCCACAGTTTGTGGTCTTGATTACGAGCGTTAACTCCTCGCCAGGGTGCGCAGGATACGGGATCTGCTGGGATAATGCCACAGTGATAGCGGGGGAGTCGTAGCGGTACGACATTGTGTCGGCACCTGCGCCCGGCGCCATGAGCAACACACATACAATTACAAACAACGTAAGCCCTTTCATAGGTGCTAATTGTGCACCATAATATATATCACCACCCGGAGTCAAGCAATACTTATTAATGCCCTGCCGTGGTAAATATCACACATACGATTCAGAACGGTGAAATCATGTCTGAGATAGGAAAGAAGATACGGATCGAACGGATCATCGATAGGAAGAGTGGAAAGACTCTGATCATCCCGATGGACCATGGAGTATCGGAAGGTCCGATAAATGGGCTTGCAAATATCGGAGATGCCATAAACAACGCTGCTGAGGGTGGCGCAGATGCGGTTCTGGTGCAGAAAGGGATGGTTGCGCACGGGCACCGTGGATATGGGCACGACATCGGATTAATCGTTCACATGAGCGCGTCCACGTCGCTTGGACCTGACCCAAACAACAAGGTGCGGGTATGCACTGTCGAGGAGGCGATCAGGCTTGGTGCGGACGCTGTTAGCGTACACATCAATGTTGGCTCTGACACTGAATCAGATCAGCTCGAATATCTGGGCAGTGTCGCGGACGACTGCGATTATTGGGGAATGCCGCTTGTGGCGATGATGTATCCGCGAGGTCGCGGTATACCCAACCAGCACGATCCAACCGTGGTCGCACTTGCAGCCCGGACTGGCGCCGAACTCGGGGCGGATATCATCAAGACCAACTACACCGGCGATCCCGAATCGTTCAGAACAGTCGTCGATGGCTGCCCTGTGCCCGTGGTGATCGCAGGAGGACCAAAGACAAACACTGACCGGGAATTTTTAGAGGTGATCCGCGACGCGATAGAAGCGGGCGCTGCTGGTGCGGCGGCTGGGCGGAACGTGTTTCAGGCAGAGGATCCTGTTCGGATGACCCGCGCAATCTCATCGCTTGTGCATGACAATATCAGCGTCGATGAGGCGTTAAAGATCCTTGCGTAGGGAGTTGGGAACCGGGGTTTAAATAGGGGCAAAGAGGTTTTTGGTGAGTGCGGGTGCGACGATATTCCAGAGCATAACGCCGCATCGCCAGATTCTCAGGTGTAGACATAATCGGAACGTTCAGTGAAAAACACTCTGATTTTGTGGCAACTAAATTCGGGTAACTCACGCTATTCGCTACCATTTATGATTGATTGGTGATAATTTATCACGAATCACGAGACTTTTTAATTTCTTCCGGGTGGTTGAAAAACATGATGCCAATCCTGCAAATACAAATACGATTGGATTAGTGAAATAAGTGTTAATCTGCGGCTAAAAGTTTTATTTGCCACAAATTACGCAGATTAACGGATCCGGTGTAATCAGAAAATAATAACAAGTCTCCGAATTACACGAATGCTAAACCGGAATAAATTCGTGATAAAAACTGTTAGAAATAGACAAATTCTCGATAAACTCATCAAAACCAGAGTAGAGCGAGTTTTGGTAAATAACCAATATGGCCGGTCGTTTGAACACCTTCACGCGAGATATCAGAGAGCCAAAAACCCAAAAGGAGCTCTCTGACAATTCTCGTATGCCAGGGGCATCTC
>JAUVEF010000029.1 GCA_030594905.1 Methanosarcinales archaeon | reverse complement strand
TTTAGTCTGACCGCCTTCGGTCTGGTAAATGAGAATTTGAGAGTCGTTTTTTACAGGTAGATTTTCAGCCATCGGAAGTCTCCGTATGAAATGACCCGCACTTCATCAATCCGTAGTAATTGAAGTCGCCACCCCGCCCGGAGGGCAGTTTTTGATCAAACTTTTGTGAAAAGTTTGATGTGAATAGATCGTATCCCGCACCGCCGGAACCCTTCCCGCCTTTCTGATGATCCAATTAAACTCCGCGGGTGCCATATATTCGCCTGACGTTGCTCCTGCCGATTTTGATATCTTCTCTTCCATTAAAGTCCCCCCAAGGTCGTTTGCGCCACAATGGAGCGCGTACTGGGCGAGTTTTGTCCCGAGCTTCACCCAGCTTGCCTGAATGTTCTTGATGTGGGTGTTGAGCACGATTCGTGCGAGCGCATGCATCCGCAGGTCGTCGATTCCGGTGATGCCGTAATTGCCGCTCTCAAGCATCTCGCTTCCGAGTTCGTTGTTGTACGGCATGAACGGCAGCGGCACAAACTCTGTGAACCCAGCCGTCTCCTTCTGGATATCCCGCACAAGGAAGAGATGCTCGATTCGATCCTGTATGGTCTCGATGTGCCCGTACATGATCGTTGCAGTCGTTCTGATACCGAGATTGTGTGCAGTCCTGACGACACTTGCCCATTCTTCCGTATTCAGCTTGTCAGGACATATTCTTTCGCGCACCCGGTCAACAAGGATCTCAGCCGCGGTTCCTGGCATCGTGTCAAGCCCTGCACCTTTCAGCGCAACAAGCGCGTCTTTAACGCCCACACCGTCTCTTGCCGCATAGTAAACCTCCATCGGTGAGCATGAATGCAGGTGAATGTCCGGAAACTCGGATTTGATCGATTCAAGAATCTCGCAGTAGCCATCCAGTCGCATATCCGGGAGAAGTCCGCCCTGAATGCAGATCTCGGTTGCGCCAGTGCCAACCGCCTCCCGCACCTTCGCAAGGATCTCGGATATATCCATCCGGTAGCCGTTTTGGTTTCTGAATGCGCAGAATCTACACGTCCCGATGCACTGGCTCGTGAAGTTGATGTTTCGGTTGAGGATGTATGTCACGGTATCGCCGACCGCTTCTGCGCGTAGCTCATCTGCCAGTCCAAAGAGTTCGGGAAGCGGTGCGTTGGTGAGCAGTATTGCATCCTCTTTTGTACATTCACCAGCGCGGGCGCGGTCGATTAAGTCTGTGGGAAGCATGTTTTGCAGGTCTCCGTGTGAAACAAATCAGTTGGAACACGTAAAAAGATGGTGCTGCCTATATATCTATAGAAACTCGATATCATCGTCGATCGGTTCAGTTGCAGCGCTACCGTCGCAGGCATTGATCTTGATGCTGCTGCTCGCACCGTCAACCGCCCAGAACGGCAGATAGACCAGCTCAGCCTCGAGAGTAACATCCCCCGGTCTTGGTTTTATGGTTTTGTGCTCGGTTATGATGGCATCGCCGGATTTACTGGTGAGTGACATGGTTTTTGTGTTGCTCGTGATTGCATCATTCAGTATCAGTTTCTCAGCTTCTTCCTTTGACATGACCGAATTTTTTATCACGTAATTCTCGCAAGGAACTGATATTTGATCGTGTATCTCCTTTATGTATTCATATTTCTGATTATTGAGGGCGTTAATTGCACCCAGATTCTGGGCTGATATATGCACCATCTTCGTTTTATGTTGCTGATATCCGTCAACATCACATTTGTAATTCCAAAAAGGCACAAATTCGATGACAATATTCCTTATATTGCCGACAAACCCCTTCGCAGTCGATATCGCACGTTTTTCATCCACCATGATCGGAGCGCATCGCAACTGGAGCAGATTGCGCGAGCTGACATCATCAACGGTGTGAGCGGCAGTTTCCGGACTCTCCGGCATCCGAATCCCGTTGTTTCTATCGTATCTATCATGACCGTAGCTTGTGGATCCCAGAAAATCATAATACGTGTTTTCTGCTTCTGCAAGGATCGCCTTTCCTATGCGAGTCTCAAGCTCGCCGCGATCCCACGTCCTGATCCTGTGCTGATCTGCAAAAACGCCAGTCCAATCAGTGATTTCATCAGATATGAATAAAGCATCGGCAGATCCGCGTGCTGTGCTTCCAAAACGCTGCAAATCATCTTCAGTCTCTCCACACTGGAGGTATGTTGTATTTCCATCCTTTTCCACCACCAGATCAACCATCGAATCAGCGGGACTCGGGTCCAGCAGGTTCATCGGACTATCCCTGCCCGTATTAGGCAATTTTACGCTATACCCTTGCGATTTCAGGATATTTGTGAGAATATCAAGTACGACCGTTTTGTTCATGATTTTACAGCCTTCTACGCTCTTTTACACATTGATCAGTTCACGCAGGCGAGCATCATCCATCGGATCCGGTGTCGTGGATTCTCCGCAATTCATGATCGCGGTCGCAAGCTTTCGGTATACGTCGGCGATCTCGGAATCCGGCGCTCTTTCGATGACCGAGAAGCCTTCCCGCTCGCATTCCTGCACGATGTCGTCCTTTGGTATAAATGCAACGAGTTCACTCCCAATTCCAGACGCAAACTCAGTTATAATCTCTTTTTCGCGTGTAACGTTTCTTGAATTGCAGATTACACCACTCAGCGGCATTTTTAGTTTTTGAAGTCCCTTTGCGATGTTGTTTGCAGCATAAATTGGCATATATTCACCAGATGAGAGAATGTATGCCTCGTTGACCAGATTCTTCTGAATCGGTGCCGCAAAGCCGCCACACACAATGTCGCCAGGCACATCATAGATCACGAGATCACTGTCCTTGATGGCGGATGTGACCTTTTGCAGCACATTTACGGCGATGATGATGCCCCTGCCCGCGCAGCCGACGCCGGGTTCAGGTCCACCAACTTCCACGCATTTAACGCCCTTATAACCCTCATGAACGATGTTTTCCTCGCATAGCTCAACCCCTTGTCGCATCAAGTCCATTACCGTTGGAATCCGCTTGCCACTTAGCAGCGTGATCGAGGAGTCGCTCTTTGGATCACAGCCGATGATGGTGACTGAACGCCCTTCGTCAGCACACGCTGCGGCAACGTTTGACGCTGTGCTGGACTTGCCAATCCCACCTTTGCCGTAGATAGCTATTCTCCTTGCTCTGTACATGCATCCTCAAGCGCAGCGATGTATTCTCGATATGATGTGACTAGTTCGGTTGTTTTATCCATGAAAAGATGGATACGCTCATAAAAATCAGACATATAGGTATCATTGTCTTGATATTCCGATTCTTCCAATCCTGCTATCGCTTTGGATACTTCTGAAAATTCTTTTTCACTGGCGTCCACCGCATCCTGAAATTCAGATAAATTAGTTACATCCATGTCCGGTATTCTCGCTGCCAATGGTATTTAATGTAACCGGTATGTGTGATGGTGGGTTTTACAAACTGCCAATCGCACGCTTGCAAGGGTTCTAATCGTAAGGAACGTCCCGCCCCTCCATCGATTTCGATGATGGGGGTGCGGCGCTTGATGATCTTGGGATATCCGCGATTTGGTGCAGTGCGCAGATTCCCCCAAACATGGCAGATAACAGATAAATGTGGATGTTAATAATATTATCCGTTCTATACATCTTCCCCCTCACCGCTTCTGCCCGGTGAGTTCCCCGCGCAGCGCGATCGATGCAGTGCTCAGGAATTCGGACTGCTTGTCTTCATCAAGGTTTCCGATCCTGGACCGGATCGCATTTTCATAATGCCAGATTACAGTCTCGTGATCGACCGGACCGTTTGAGGAGAGTTCCAGCGCAAGTAGGTCAATGGTTGATAGATAGATTCTCGGCCCAAGATGGACTCCAAGCTTCCGCATTGCTCTCGTGGTACTTATGAGTGGAGAGAACAGTTTTTTAAGACGTGGTGCAAGATTTTTGTAGTAATAATCTGCGTGCTGGGATATGATCGCAAGTTCGGTCTCTTTGTCAGGATAATTGACCACGATCCGTGCGTTGAACCGGTCCAGAATATGCTGTGGCACATCGGTGATGCCAGAGATGTCGTAAGGGTTCATGGTTGCAATCACGTTTGCGCGGAGTGGTTTGGTGAGTGGGGTCTTCGGGAATGATACCTGCCACTCTGCCATGATCTCGGTGAATATGATCAGTGTGTATTCGCTGAACCGGTTCAGCTCGTCTGCATACACAATTCCGGGTGTGCTGCTGCCGTGCGCACGAAAAAGGGGTCCGGAGAGGATATCCATCTCGCCTTCCCTATACTTTCCGATGTCGAGGTCGCCGATCAGGTCACTCGGGAGCGCATCATGGCTGCCGGTCACCCGGACATAAGGAACGTCCCCGATATCGGCTTTCAGCGACGCGATCATCTGGTTTACGGCAAGTGTCTTTGCTGTGCCAGGCGGTCCTTCTATCAGCAGATTGAAGCGGAGACCGAGTTTGATTGCCTCTGCAAAGAGGCGCAGGTAATGCTTCATCTCATCCTGCCCAAATACCACAAGTTCAGTCATCATGCTGAATGTGATGGCAGGTTGCCAAAAGGATTTCTATCACATGTCTGATCACATGTCTGGAAACTGCCAGAGTGAGTTTATCTATCATGTAGTTATAATTCCCCTAACACAAAGGTGATATGAAAATGGTAAATATTGTAGAATCACTGGTTCCCGGCGGAAAAGCGACTGCAGGACCTCCACTTGGTCCGTCGCTTGGTCCGCTTGGTATCAATATTAAACAGGTGGTCGATGACATCAACGTGGCGACAAAGGAATTTGACGGCATGCAGGTGCCGATCAAGGTAATCGTTGATGATGCGAAGAATGTGACCATTGAGGTCGGGATACCTCCGACTCCTGCCCTGATATTAAAAGAAATTGGGGTCGAGAAAGGCGCTTCGGATGATGAAATTGTTGGAAATCTTACCCTCGATCAGGTGCTGCGGGTTGCACGCGTGAAACAGGACGGTGTTCTTTCTTACACGTTAAAACAGACTGCAAAGGAGATTATCGGTACGTGCGTGCCGATGGGCGTGACCGTCGAAGGTATGGAGCCAAGAGCTGCGCAGCGGGCAATCGATAGCGGGGAGCTTGAGATACCAGATGAGTCATGACCGTGACAGTCAGATCTTAGATATCGCACGCGCAATCCTGCAGGAGGGCGCGATCTGCGACCACTGTCTTGGACGGCAGTTTGCAAAGCTGTCGACCGGCACGACAAATCTGGAGAGGGGGCGTGCGATCCGGCTGGTGCTCGACATGATCGCGAGCATGGGCGCAGACAACGATTGCGCAGATGCAGGTGCGGATACCGCGGGACCGGGGCAGGGACTGGGAATAGAACCGGAATCGATCCCGAATCCAGAACCTGGGCAAGCAAAACCGGAGCGGTGCTGGGTCTGCAACGGTGCATTTGAGGAACTGGACACATGGGCGTCAAGGGCGCTTGAGGCTCTGGACGGGTGTGAACATGAGAATTTCCTTGTCGGAACACTGTTAAGCGGGCTACTATCCGAGAATGAGGAGCTGCTGTGGGAGATTGTCGGGACCGATTATGCTGAGCCGCTGAAATCCGAACTCAACCGCGAGGTCGGCAAGCGCATAGCAGACAAGACACAAAAAGGCGTGGATTTCACAAAACCGGATGTCGTTGCCATGCTCGATCTTGCAGATGCGGCGGTTCGCCTGCAGATCAGGTCGGTCTACATCTGCGGCAGGTATAAGAAATTGATGCGCGGCATCCCGCAGACCAGATGGTCATGCAGGGCGTGCCGTGGGCAGGGGTGCGAGGAATGCGGCTTTACCGGGCAGATGAGTGTTGAATCGGTAGAAGAACTCCTCTCAACCCGCGTCATCGATGCAATGTCCGCTGTTGACACGGTCTTCCACGGAGCCGGGCGTGAAGACGTTGACGCACGTATGCTCGGGGACGGGCGCCCGTTCATCATCGAAGTCAGGGAGCCTCGCACGCGCAGCACCGATCTTGCAGCACTTACGCGGGAGATCAATGAATACTGCGAAGGAAGGGTCGCTGTCTCTGGTCTCACGTTCGTTGACCGCGAGATGGTTGGAAAATTAAAGTCGATGAAACATGACAAGGAATATCTTGCAACGGTCTCGTGCGCAGGCGTGGATCAGGATACACTAGTCCGGGCGCTTGACGACATAACTGGCACGATCAAGCAGCGCACACCTTCAAGAGTTATCCACAGGAGAGCCGATCTGGTGCGGGTGCGGAAGGTGTATTCAACTATGCTTGAGTCATTTTCAGAAGACTGTGCTGTGATCAAAATCGAGTGTGAGGCGGGGCTGTATGTGAAGGAACTGGTCTCCGGCGACGGGGGGCGGACTGTACCGAGTTTAGCCGACGCGGCGGGCGCGGACATGGTGGTTACTGCGCTTGATGTGGTGGCTGTGAAGGATCCGGTTGGGTAATTGACTGCGCGCTTGCATCCATCCGCGCACGTTGCGGTTATTTTTCCGGTCAGTCAGAAGGTGCATAATCGCAAGCGGGCGACCAATCAACATACCGGAGTAATTACGGTTTGCGCTGATCCCGACCATTCACAACACTGCCGGATCACACATCCCGAACCCGATAAGGCACCACGCGATCAAACCCAATCCGCCCAAATGCCTCGGTCACATCCCCCTGCACAGCGATGAAACGCTCGACATCGCCAGGCTGGACCTCAATACGCGCGAGCTGGTCGTGGTCTACGCCCCGTGTCCTGACCCGGACTCCGTATAGTCCGTATGCGTGAAGCACCGATTCAGCTTTCTCAATACGAGAGAGTCGTGGAATCGTAATCGCAGTCCCATGTGGGATCCGGGTGGCAAAACACGACTCTGACGGGGCATCTGCGACAGAGAGTCCGAAATGTCTGGCGATCTCCCTGATTTCAGACTTCTCCAGCATAAAATCGACAAACGGCGTGAAAACATCCGCTTCCCTGATCGCAGCGTATCCCGGTCTATCCTCTGCGAGATCTGACATGTTGGTCCCATCCGCGATTGTTTCGATCCGGTTTTCTGCTGCGATCTTCTGCAATTCCATGATCAGGTGTTTTTTGCAGTGATAACACCGGTCACGCGTATTTTCTGTGAATTTACCATTCCATAGTATCTCAAACTTGAATACCTGGAGTTCTATGCCGATCTCATCTGCCATATTCCTGGCGTGAGCAAGCCCGCTATCTCCGAGCAGCTCTGAGCTGGCGGTTGCGGCAAGCACCGTTGCACCGCCCGACTCTGCAAGTTTTGCAAGCTTTGCGAGCACGGAACTGTCCACGCCCCCTGAGAACGCGATCAGGATGCTGCCACGTTCCCGAAATGCATCTTTCACGCGCTCCACCTTCTCGGCAGTCTCGCTTGACGCGATCGCCTTGTCAGTCTTGTTCGTTTCGTTCATATTATGTGGCGTGCCTGCCATGATACCAGACAATGGCGCGCAACCTGCATGATCATTTCTACAAAATGGCAAAGAAAGAAGGTTATCGATCAAGAGCAGCGTATAAGCTCAAACAGATCAATACACGGTTCCGCATCATCAGACGTGGCGACGCAGTTGTCGATCTTGGCGCGGCGCCGGGCGGCTGGACACAGGTGGCAGCAGAACTTGCAGGAAACCATGGCACGGTCGTTGGTGTAGATCTCCAACCGATCAGTAGCATCGATGGCGCAGTCACCATCATAGGTGATATCAGGTCCGAGGCGACGCTTGACGCGATCCGGGAGGTTACCAGTGGCGCTGACGTGGTGCTCTCTGATGCCTCCCCGAACCTTGCGGGGGACTGGAGCTATGACCATGCCCGGTCAGTCGATCTGGCGGAACATGCGCTTGCCTGCGCACAAAAGATCCTGCGACCGGGAGGCAATTTTGTTGTTAAGGTGTTTCAGGGTGATTTGTTCCCCGGATATCTGCAAAACGTGAAAGCGCTCTTCAGAAACGTGTATTCACACTCGCCCATGGCATCACGCAAGGCAAGCGCTGAGATGTATATCGTTGCAAAGATGTTTCGCGGGGGCAAAGTTGCCACTCACGCCAGAGATCCGATTGATGTCCGAAATGGTTCAAACATTCCGGGGGGTGTGCCCCGTTCTTTAAAGCGCATCCGGAAGGACCGGGTCGGCAGGGGTGGAGTTAGTGGGGATAGCAAGGATCATAGAGATCGTATAGATGGTGTGGATAGTATGAACAATACGGATTAACTATTATGAGATCTGATCCCGATGTGAAGGAATGACATCCATCAAACAAATGACCTTAAACGACTCCAACCAACTTCAGATGACCCAAAACTACAGAGACTGGTTTCCTTACCCCGCATTCCGCCCCCATCAGGACACGATGCTCGATCGGGTGCAGGAAGTCGCCCGAGCTGGCGAACACCGCGTCCTTGCGATCGATGCGCCGACCGGAAGCGGCAAGACCAGTGTGATTGCATCACTCCTTGCAAACCGCGGAAAAAACAAGATCGTTGTCGTGCTCAGAACCGTGAGCCAGATTGGAGTGTACCTTGATGAGATCAAAAAGATCAGGGAAGAGACCGAACACACTCCGAAGGTTGCATACCTTGTTGGAAAGCCAAAGATGTGTAAACTGGCTGGTGAATTCGAGAACGTCTACGCCGGATGCGATCTTATGAAGGTCTTCACGATGGACTTTCTTGTTGCGAAACTGCACGAGAAGATGCGGCGGGACAATCGGAGTGTGCAGGAGTATAACGTCTATGACCCGGCGAGCGATCCAGGGATAGAATTAGAGATCAGGGGCGAAACTCCAGGATACCGCACGTTCTGCCCATATTACCTGTTTTCAAAGGAAGCGTACACTTTTGAGGGCGTGGAGAATTTCAGACCGTCGAAACAGTCGAAGAAGGATAGTGAATCGATCATACAGGAGATCTTGTACCCTGAAGAGCTACAAGAGCATTGCGCACAGACCTGCCCGTATGAAGTGATGGCGATCAGCGTGAAGAACGCCGACATCATCATTCTGAATTACAACCACGTCTTTGACGACACGAGACGGGATGTTCTCTTTGACTGGCTTGAAATCGATCCGGAAAATACGATTCTACTCATCGATGAGGCGCACAATCTTGGAGACACGGTGAGGGGCATCAACAGCGACACGATCACGATGCACGCCGTCGACAAGGCGGTATCCGAGGTAAACCAGCTTTCAGGAGATAAAGACAGGACCATAGCCAGGTCAGCAAAGGACATTCTCTCAAAGATTAAGAGATACATGGAAAAGACGCTCGATAACTGGCAGAACAAAAAACAGGGGGAAGACTGGTTTGATCCGAGGATGTTTGCGGATTTCATCTACTCAGACGGCGGGCTTGGACTCGCCCGGGACGATTCCCAGACTGTTTCTGATCTCTTAAAACTTGCACAGAACATCAGAAACCGGAAACAGAAGTCCTCAGAGTCAGCCGATGTATTTCTCGGGCGAATTGCCGAATTCCTGTTCATGGCGCACCTCGCAAAAGATGATTCCTCGTATCTTCCCGTAAAATC
>JAUVEF010000106.1 GCA_030594905.1 Methanosarcinales archaeon | reverse complement strand
GTGCTACTTGGCTCAAACATCTTCGTCTCTCTTCTGCGAAAGCAGATCCCCCCAGGCGTCAGAATCCCGATATTCATCCTGATCATCTGTACCTTCGTTACGATGATTGATATGATACTCGAGGCATTTCTGCCGCCGATGTATGAGGCGCTCGGAATCTTTGTTCCGCTGATTGTTGTGAACTGTATCGTCATTGGTAGGGCAGAGGCGTTTGCAAACCGAAATCCCGTCTTACCCTCAATAGCGGATGGAATCGGTATATCGATCGGTTTTGCGGTGGCGCTGATACTGCTTGGCACAATACGGGAGATTCTTGGAACCGGAGCGTTAAAACTCATGATGCTCTGGAGTGTGGATGGTGAACTTGGATTTTACCCGTTTTCAGACCTCCCCGGACTCTCATTTGTCCCCAATCCAATAGAGTTCCCGATTGAACCGGCAACTGTAATGATAACACCACCAGGTGCGTTCTTGACGATCGCTGCACTGATGTTTCTCTTCAAGCTCATGAGTGATCGTAAACGGATGAAGCAACTCAGAAAGGAGGGTTACGAGATATGATCGAAACACCCGGACTTATGCCGACAGAGGATCTCTTCCCGCTCTTTGTGGAGGCGATGTTCACAAAGAACTTCCTCCTCATAATGTTTCTTGGACTCTGTTCGTATATTGGTCTAACCACCAACTCAGATACATCCAAAGGCATGTCGATGGCAGTCACCTTCGTTATGACTGTGTCGGCGATCCTTACTTGGCCCATATATCATTATCTCCTGAGCCCTGCAAGTATTCTGGGGACGGATCTGACATTCCTGCGGACGATCTGTTTCATCTTAATCATCGCTTCGTTTGTGCAGCTTGTCGAGTTCATCATACGCAAGTTCAGCCCGCCGCTCTACAAGTCGCTCGGGATTTATCTTCCGCTGATCGCAACGAACTGTGCAGTGCTTGGTGTGGTGCTGATGAACATACAGGAGGGCTACACTTATGGGGCAAGCATCATATACGCGTTCGCGGCAGGTCTTGGATTCTCATGGGTGATGCTTGCAACAGCTGCGCTCCGGGAGAAATTGATTATGCGCAATGTTTGCCTCTTCAGCGGCTTCATCGGAGCGTTCTTTGCAGCGACGATGGTCGCACTAATCATTGTAAGCTACTTTTCGGTGGTGAAACTATGACTGCGGATCTCATGAGTTTGCTGCCGCCTGCGATCGCTGTACTTGGAGCACTCGGACTTGCGATGGCAGCAATGCTTGTCTGGGCGTCAAAGGCGTTCTATGTCCCGTCCGACCCGCTTGTTGATGCACTGATGGAACTGATGCCTGGTGCGAACTGCGGAGCCTGTGGATACCCGGGATGCGCTGATTTTGCAGAGCATGTCGTGGCAGGGGATGCGACACCTGATGGTTGCACCTCATGCGACGCAGAGACCTTTGAGATGATCGGTGAGCTACTCGGAATGGATATCAGCGCATCAGAACCCCTGTATCCGGTCACAATCTGTCAGGGCGGAACGAACTGCAAGGATCGCTACGATTATATCGGAGCGGACACTTGCAGGGCTGCAATCCTGCTTTCAGGAACAAAGAAAGCCTGCTCGTACGGATGCATCGGTCTTGGCGACTGCGTGCGTGCGTGCATGTTTGACGCAATAGAGATTGCGGATAACGAGCTTCCGAAAATCAAGAAGTACAACTGCAAGGGCTGCGGAGCGTGTGTGACTGCTTGCCCGCAACAGGTACTAACGATTGCAAAGGAGCACGGACCTGTGTATGTGGTCTGCGCATCACACGACAAGGGCAAGTATGTCAAGGAGATCTGCGAGTTCGGATGCATAGGCTGCGGAATCTGCAAGAAGAACTGCCCTGAGGGTGCAATCAAGCTTGTCCAGAAGGTTGCCGTGATCGATCAGGAGAAGTGCACCCAGTGCGGGACATGCATCGATGTGTGCCCGAGGAATGCTATTGTGAAGTTGTAAGCAATCCGGTGTATGTGGAGCCACGAGAGAACAAAAAAGATTCACTCGTGGCTTCAATGTTATAAATTCCACGATGCTATTTTTATCACATTAGATAGGTCCCCGAAGTCGTACAGGATCTTCAATCCCGTAGCGTCTTTTGGAACTTCAAACAGCACACTACCCCTCATCCTATGGTTCAGGTGTGTCTCTTCAAGCTCTGCAAGTTTATCGTCGCTCTGGTAAGAAGGTTCAGGATCATACCTGACACCCCTTGAATCGGTCATGCTGAACTTGCTCGATCCTGCATATACGCCCTCGCCATCGATTTTCTCTATCAATACATTTGCAATAACGAAGACATTCCCGGAGCTTGCCTCGTCTGTTATTGTCTGTTTCAGGGTATCTGAATAATAGTCGTAATGGTCTGTTTTCGGGGCAGATGTCACCTTAACTGATATCTTCGAGGTCTTTGCTGCCCTTCCCAAGTTAAGATTCAAATCGGCTACCAATTCATCTTCCACCACCGGTTCAGTTTCGGTTACGGATTCTTCTACCGGTGCAGACTCTGGTGCCAGGGCGGACTCTTCGCTATTATCGGGTCTCCCATCATCCACACAGCCAGCAAAAAACACGGCTAATGCGATCACAAAGATAGCCGTTAATCCTGTCATGGTCACTATTTTCATATTCTTCCTCCTTAATCTCGAAAGCCAGCGAAACACTGCATTTACATGCATCTTACCTTGCCGTACGCCCGGACAACTTCGCTGGCAACCGGGTAAACGGCAATACTACCTTATGTGGTGTAGTCAGTAACCGTTATCATGATATTTAAAATTAATCGGTGATACACCGGTCGTACGCCACTGTCTGGACGAATGCCCGCCGCAGATCCGCACGATACCAAAACACCTCCGGAAGTGATATACATTAGGCAGGATACTTATATCTAGTCTATCTGTAGCGCATGGACAACACTGTTGCATGAACTCCCACTGCGCTTGGCAGATGCGGCACAGACGTGTGAAATTGCCCGCCCGAGTTATCGAAATTTTGGGTAATAACCTACTTAACAGTGGATAATAAATAGTTGAATGACATATACGGACCCGGGTGTTCACCATTGTCCCGTCCAAGAACCCCTAATAATGCTGTATGCCCAAATCCGGACTGCGAGTACCACCTGTTGGTAGAGGGCAAAGACATCCGAAAACAAGGCAAAAACTCTGCAGGACACCAGAGATTCCAGTGTATGCATTGCAAAGCGTTCTTTGTTGAGACTGCCAATACGCCGATGTACCGCAGGCACATTTCAGAAGAAGAGTTAATACTCATCGGCAAACTACTGGTTGAGAAGGTGGGAAACCGAGCCATGTCCCGTATAACTGGATTAACTCCCGTAACGATTTCGAGAGTTATAGATGCCATCACACTTCATACAACCGGGTTCAATGTGCTGATGGCAGGTAAAGCCGGAGTGGGGCAGGTTGAACTTGATGGGATGTGGACATTCGTTAAAAACGATTTTTTCACAAAAAATCGAGTAAAAACTGCCCTTCGGGTGAGGTTTGGTTTTGTGGTCGTTCGCCAGACGAACAAAAAAACGTGGACGAAGGAGCAACAGATACAGATTTCGAAGGCGATGCATGGATCTATGCTGGAATAAAGCGAGATACAAAGTTCATCGTGGGTTTCGCGGTAGGGAAAAGAACTCAGGATACATGCAACCGCTTTTTGATGTGTATAATGGATGGGATGGAACTACCGACCATGTCTAATCCAATCGAGTTCTATAGTGATGGAAATGACCAATATCGTGAAGGGTTAAAGAAAATATACGATTCTACCGGCTATCGTTATGGTCAATTGTCAAAAACAAAGAGTGCTGGTAGATTGACGAAAATAACTCGTCAATGGGTCGTGGGTGAAGGAAATCTTGGCAATATCCGGACATCGCAGATAGAGAATATGAATGGAGTTGCGAGAGGCTGCCATAGCCATTTGGTGAGAAAGACGAAATGCTTTGCAAAGAAGGTCGAACGAGTCGATAAAATGTATGAGATGTTTCAGATGTATAGAAACTTCATGAAACAGGATAAAAATAAGATAACTCCTGCTATGAAAGAGTGTCTTCAAGACGCGCCTATGAATTGGGTTGATTTTTTGAGTTTAAGTATCAGATATAAAATAGCACACTACCCCGCATCAATAAAAAGCCGACCCGAATCAATAA
This sequence comes from Methanosarcinales archaeon, assembly GCA_030594905.1. Next base: position 699 of record JAUVEF010000106.1, on the reverse strand, counting down.
GGAAAATACCCCTAATAACACTCCTGAACGTATGATGAAGTTGAGGTATCCCCATAAACCACAATTCAACCAATTGGTAGGTGCATGAATTTCTACGAATCAAGGATGAAAACAGCCCCATTCACTCCAGACAAAAACCTGTTCCAAAATATGCTTCTAACGTTAAAAACAACCATCAAACAGTGGCTGCTGGCATGGGGTGTCACAAAGATAGATAAACTGCGAAGTCTTGCGAAAATGTCCGAGAATCGCCTACCGCCGCGAATCCTCCACAATCCTTCCATCGACTAACTTGATGATCCGGTCAGACTTTGCAGCCATCTCTGCATCATGTGTCACAAGGATGAATGTCTGATTATGCTCATGGTTGAGCCTCCGCAGCAGTTCATAGATATTATCGCTGCTTTTGGAGTCGAGGTTGCCTGTTGGCTCATCCCCGATAACGATGCCCGGACTGTTCGCAAGAGCTCGTGCAATTGCAACCCGTTGGTTCTGTCCGCCTGATAGCTGATTCGGTCTGTGATCTGCCCTGTCATCCAGTCCGACTTCCTCAAGCATCTGGCTTGCCATCTTCCGTGCTTTCGAGCGTTTGATACCGTTTATCAGAAGCGGCATCATCACGTTCTCAAGAGCATTGAAATCGGGCAGCAGGTGGTGATACTGGAAGATGAATCCGAGTTTCCGGTTTCTCAGTCTGGA
>JAUVEF010000064.1 GCA_030594905.1 Methanosarcinales archaeon | reverse complement strand
AATCATCATAGCCGGATCCATCCGATCTCGACATACTCAACCTCGCCACTATCATATCCAAAAACCATCCGTTTCCTGACGCTGTTTGCGATGCGCACCGCACGCGACAATTCGGGCAGCGCAAATATGTAATCGGGCATGACCGCGTGTACGAGGTATTCCGAGTGTGTGTCTGACTTAAACTGTTTATATACGCGAAAATGGGTTCCGAACTTAAATCCGGTCTTTGCGACAAGCCCGTTATCTCTGAGATGTGCATACACCGGATACTTCAGCATGTATCCGGGTTCGACGCCTGCCGCGTACTCGTTGAACTTGCCTGCGTCTGAGTCTGCAATGTCCTTGTGCTCAATCCGGATCCACTGCTTGCCCAGCAGGTAGCCAGATTCGACAAGCGATAGCTGAAGCCGGGACTCGTCAAGTTTTCGCCCAAAGAAATAGCTGCTATGCAGAAAATCAGACATCTCCTGATCCCAGACAATCGTCCGATCGTTAACCAGACCTGCAATCATCGGGACTTCGACTTCTCCCGATTCGATCGGAGTTTTGCCTACCATGGCTATTTTCTTAATCTCGTAGAACGTTATGTCGCTTTCCTCATCCACTATCGCCAGTATCAATCGTTTCCTTGCATTTACTGCTTTGTTCAGCTCATGAATCATGCTTTTCAGTGGGAGCTGTGCTCGTTCGGAGATCACATAGATAAATATGTGTGCCGGGACTTCTCCCGGGTGCCCACCCCGCGGATACACACGAAACCCGATCGGATTCATCTTTGTATAGTAACCACGCTCGCGCAGATCCTTAAACACGATATATCGCAGTTCAAAATCCTCGGAACGCCCGGATGCGATCTCAAAGAATGTTTTGAAATCAACAGACGCTTCGTTCGAGAAAATCTCTATCTTCTCGCGGTACAGTAGGTACGCGCCCTCGATGAGCGATAATTCAAGCACCCCATCTTTCTTTCGCCCGTAGAAACCGCGGTCATATAGTTCGCTGACCGCATCGCTGCCCGCGGTGATCATATCTCCATGTAGTTCGCATTTCATCTGTCGGTCCATATCAATCCTTGAGCTTATTGGTCATGTCCACATTGGTCATGTCCGCTTTGTTCACGTAATCTTTATATTGTTATCCATACTCTAAACCATTAGTCATGGGCTCGTGGTCTAGTCGGTTATGACATCGCCTTCACACGGCGGGGATCCTGCGTTCGAATCGCAGCGAGCCCATCCCTACCAATCATGTTAGACGCGCGGAAGCTTGCACGCGCAAAAATTGGTGCATTGAGGATGGTGGTTTTTCCGGGGTTTTCAGGTGGATTAAATCAGCCTCGCAAATCCGCCCGACAATCACCAACATGTTTATAACTAATGTATTACATAGAAATTACTGGTTTAAGGGAGTTATACCATGATGCGGAAGAAAACTGGAATCGCAGGATTCGATGAATTAATCCAAGGGGGACTGATTGAGAATAGGGTGTATCTGGTAAGTGGTCCACCGGGCAGTGGTAAAACCACGCTTGGAACCCAGTTCCTGACGTATGGGGCAACCATTGGGGAACTCGGGTTGTACGTGACACTCTCTGAAAGCCCGCAGAATATTGTCAGCGACATGTCTAATTATGCCTTGAATGTGTCGACATTGATCAAACTAAAGAAGCTATTCTTCTTAGACCTTGGTCCGACGCTTGAGTATGGCTATGGCGAGGAACTACACAGCGTGATCACCACCAGCTATGACGAGATGTCAGAGCCAGCGCCAGAGACCGAGCCACCTTCACCATACATCGTGTACAAGGAGATCAACAACTTTGTGAAGCAGTACCAGATCAAGAGAGTGACGATCGATTCAGTGTCTGCGATACGATTTACGACACATGAGCGTTCACAGGAGGAGAAGGAACTTGGCAGATTCATGCGGAACCTGAGGAAACTTGGTTGCACAACAATCCTTCTGTCAGAACTGACTGATCCAAACACATATAGCACCGAACAGTTCGCTGCAAGCGGTGTCATCTTCATGCACAATTTCATGCGTGATGACACTATGACCCGTGCGATACAGGTCATCAAGATGCGCGGTACCGAGCATGATTGTGACATGCGGAGGATCAGGTTCAACAAGCAGGGGATCGAGGTTCTGGATCGCATAAAGTGATTGACCATGCACTTCAAAAAGAAAAAATATCTCAAACCCATGAGTGAATCTCTGCGGACCGAACTCCTTGAGGCGATGTACAAACTTGGTTCTGAGGTTGGGTATTACCATCATTCCGAGATTGGCTGGGTTGCTGAAGCGTATAACAAACAGATCGCACGTGCCGCAGGATATAACATCGAAGATCTGCTCAAACAGCGGTATCTCAAGGGCAAAGCGGACGGCGCGAATCGCAAAAAACATGAATCGGACACTTCTACAATAGCTGAAGTTCCGGAGCCGGCACAGATATTGGAGGTGGAACAGCTGCCTCCCGCATATCGTATGGTTGCCCTGCCAGAAGCAACAAGTGCGCCAAAAAGTATCGAACAACCGAAGATGGTTGATAGGCCAAAATCATTGGACGGTTTTGCCCCGGTCAGTCCCAGATAGTCGAGGTTAAAGATTATGTGCGAACTTACAGTGATGAAACCAGACAGAACAATTATTGCAGAAGATGTGGTGTATATCAAGGTGGACGCAGGTTCTATCGAACTGCGAAGCATTCTTGGTGATGTTACGGCTGTGCATGGAACGATCGCCGAGATTGATATAACGAATGAAGTAGCAATAATACAGATAGAGGAATGATGATATGTCGGTAAAAGTAGTAGTTAATGGTTATGGCACGATTGGAAAGCGTGTGGCAGATGCCGTCGCGGCTCAGCCGGATATGGAGATTGCAGGTGTTGCAAAGACACGTCCTAACTTTGAAGCGCGGATGGCGCTTGATAAAGGATTTCCACTCTATGTACTCGCTGGCAGGGAATCTGATTTCAAGAGTGCAGGTATGGAGATAAGCGGTACTGTTGATGATATGCTCAAAGCGGGGGATGTTGTTGTGGACTGCACCCCCGGCAATGTCGGTGCCGGAAACAAGTCAGTATACGATGCTGCGGGCATAAAAGCGATCTGGCAGGGTGGTGAAGACCACGAACTCGCCGGAATCTCGTTTAATGCACACTCAAATTATGACGATGCGTTCGGATGCGATTATGCAAGAGTCGTCTCCTGCAACACAACCGGGCTTTCCAGAGTCATCTCTGCGCTCGATGCGGCTTATGGTGTAGAGAAGGTGCGCGCAACACTGTGCAGGCGGTCGGCTGACCCCGGAGACATCAAGAAAGGTCCGATCAACGCTATCATACCCGAACTGAAGATGCCGTCTCACCATGGACCTGATGTAGCTACGGTGATGCCACACATCAACATCGATACCGTCGCAATCAAGGTTCCAACGACGCTTATGCATCTGCACATCCTGAACATGGTGCTGAAACAGGATTGCACAACACGTGATGTGATTGATGTACTGGGCGAGAACTCAAGGATCCGGTTTGTCGGAGAGGGTATCACCTCTACCGCCGAGATCATGGAACTTGCACGCGATATGAACCGCCCGAGAAGCGACATGTGGGAGAACTGCGTGTGGGATGCCGCGATCAATGTTTCAGATCGGGAATTGTATCTGTTCCAGGCAATACACCAGGAATCTGATGTAATCCCTGAAAACGTCGATTGTATTAGGTCGATGACAGAAACCGAGCGCGACAGTGCGAAGTCGATCAGGAAGACGAATAAGGCGATGGGATTTTAGGGAACTTACACAAGCGTATGTGTTTTAGCTGAGGCGAAAAAACCACAAGATTGACACAAGAATTTGGCGGTAAATATTACACATCCTGCCGCCGCCTATTTTATCGTGGAAATCTGTGCAATCTTATGGTTGGCTAAACACACGCCCACAAGCAAAATCATTAACTCCCTATGAGCACAATCCTGATTAGATGAAGATCGTAACCATCGGTGCCGGCGAGGTCGGACACTCGATTGCAAAGGCACTGTACGCAAATAACGACATTATTCTCATCGATAAGCGAGATGAAGCCTGCGAACGAGCGAATGATCTGGATGTGCAGGTCCTTCAGGGGAACGGTGCGGATATTAACATCTTGAAGCGTGCTTTTCCGGCGGATCTCGTGGTTGCGGTCACAGGCAACGACGAGATTAATATCGTTGCATGCATTGCGGCAAAACTACTGGCGAAAAAAGGCGCAAGGAAATGCATGACTATTGCCCGAGTCTCAAGCCCGGATTATATCAACAAGCCGATCACCAATCGGGAACAGATCGGAATCGATTATATGATCTGCCCTGAACTGACACTTGCATCAGTGGTTACTGAGATCATATCGATACCGTCTGCGGTTAGCATGGATGCGTTCGCCGAAGGCAAAGTCGAGATGATCGAGTTCAAGGTGGGACCTGATACGGCACTTGACGAAATACCACTTGCTGATGCCAAGATTCCTGATTGCTGCGTTATCAGTGCGTTGATCCGGGGGGATGACGTAATCATCCCGCATGGTGACGATGTCATGCGCGAAGGTGACCACGTGATCGTAATCGGCAAACCAGAGTCGATAGAGGAGATTGGGGAGTTGTTTGGTGACACGCCAAACCAGCACAACAAGGTCATGATCATCGGCGCAGGCACCGTTGGGTTCTACATCGCAAAACTGCTCGCAAAACATGGCGACACCGATCTCAAGATCATCGAGGCGGATGCGGAGCGGTGCGTAGAGATCGCTGACATGCTACCGGGCGTACTTGTGCTGCACGGTGACGGCACCGACGAGATGATGCTGAAGTCGGAGGGTGTTGCCGATATGGATGCGGTCATTGCAGCAACCGATAGCGATGAGAGAAATCTGCTCTGTCTGCTGCTCGCAAAACAACTGGGCACCCGGAAGATCATCGCCAAGGTCGATCGGTCGGAGTATATGGAGTTGTTTGAGCGAGTCGGCATCGACGCGGCGCTGTCTCCAAAATATGCAACCATCAACAGCGTCCTGCGCGTCACCGCGGGCGCAGGGGTCGAATCACTCGCCGCTATTGAGGAAAAGCAAGCCGAGCTGGTTGAACTGGTCGCATCGCCCGGTGCAAAGATAACAAAGAAGACACTTGGTCGGATCAAATTTCCGAAAGGCGCCATCATCGGTATGATCGTGCGCAGGAACGAGGTGATCGTACCGCGGGGCACGCACCAGATCCAGGCAGGCGACCGGGTGGTAATCTTCGCGCTGGCGTCGGCACTGGCAAAGGTGAAAAAGCTGTTTGTATGATCGTTTATCCCTGCAACGCGTACACAACCATCGACTCAAAGACCTTAAGCCCGTCATCTGAGCCAAGTATCGATTCGGATGCACGCTCAGGATGCGGCATCATCCCGAGAACGTTTCCAGCCTCATTGACGATTCCCGCTATGTTCTCGACCGAGCCGTTCGGATTTGCGGCGGGAACTGCCTTGCCACCGGAATCGACGTACCGAAACGCGACCCTCTGATGCAAGTTAAGGTCGTTTAATGTACTGTCGTCTACGAAGAAATTCCCTTCCTTGTGCGCAATCGGTATTCGCACGACTTCGCCTTTCTTGAATTTCGATGTGAACGCGGTATCTGTGTTTTCGACACGTAGGTCTACCCATTTGCAGCAGAATTTTGGGTAAATGTTCGTGCGAAGCGCGCCCGGAAGAAGCCCTGACTCGACAAGGATCTGAAATCCGTTGCATATCCCGATCACGGGTTTTCCATCATCCGCAAGCTCTTTAACAGATTCCATAATCGGTGTGCTTGCTGCAATCGAACCTGCACGCAGGTAATCGCCATAAGAAAATCCGCCCGGGATCACGACCCCATCATACCCCTCAATTGAGTCCTTGTACCATACCAGATCAGTAGGAACGTTGATAACGTCGTTTAAGATGTGATGTACATCCAGATCACAATTACTTCCACCAAACCTGATGATTGCAAATTTCATTGTATTTCAATTGAGTAATTGTGGATCACGGGATTTGCCAGTAGTTTCTGACACATCTCCTCCATCATTTCTGCGGCATCATCCGCGCTGTCAGCTTCCAGTTCGATAAGCAGTTTTTTTGCGGTGTGGACGCCGCTTACGTCATAACCAAGGTGCATGAGCGCACGTTGTATCGTAGCCCCTTCAGGATCGAGCATGCCCTCCTTCAGTTGCGTGGTGATCTCGGCACGGTATTTCATCACATACCAGATCGTTTTGATGCGATAAAAATGTATGGATTCACCGGTGTTTCTTGCCCTTCTCGAAAACGGATGGCAGATGCACGATATACCGCCCGTCCTCTTTTAGAGACATTATAATCTCTTCCCGCTCGAGCAGTGCTTCGAGATTTAGCTCATAGGATCCTTTATCGAGTATGCGGATCGATTCAACCTTTAAATCAGGCTTTTCTTCCACCACCTCAGGTTTCACCACTTGCGTTTCATCGTCGGGCATGTCTTCGGTCTCAGATTCTGCCGGCACATACAGAAACTTGTTCCACCCGCAGTTGGGGCAGCCATCCAGTATCTCGGCTGCACCATCATCGAAGATGTGTTCGCAGTTGGCGCATTTATGAGGCATAACAAGCATTCTCACGTTCATCGGTATTCTTTTTATC
>JAUVEF010000111.1 GCA_030594905.1 Methanosarcinales archaeon | reverse complement strand
CTGATCCGCCGATATCAAAACACGCAACAGAGATGCCAAAGAAATCGCTGCTTGCATAAGGGTTGTAGAGTGCGACGTCCACATCCTCGGCAGCCAGAATTGCACCCATCGTATTATTACCATAATATATATAAACTTTTCCTGCAATCGCCCCCGCCCCCCGGTTCACGCCCGGCGCCCCAGCCACAACATCATCAAAACCATCGCCGTTCACGTCACCGCACGCAAGCGAATAGCCAAACCAATCGTCGTCGTTGCCCATGCTCGCAGCAGGGTCGCCCATCGTAACGTCCGGAGCGCCCATTGCAGTACCCCCATAGTAGATGTATGCTGCACCGGTATCTGCCTGAGTGCTGTCGTGTTTGTACGCTCCCGCGATCACATCATCAAAACAATCGCCATTGACATCCCCACATGCCACTGCCCAGCCAAAATGGTCTCCTGCCCCTGGTGCGCCCGGATTTGCAATCGTTATGTCCGGCAGCGCAGTCTCCCATACCGCAATGCTGCTGTTGTTGCCGTAGTACACGTATACCACCCCTGAACTGGAGTTGTTTTCGTAAGCCCCGACGACCATGTCAGGAATATCATCGCCGTTCACATCGCCGTGTGCAATCGAGCAGCCGAAGTGATCGGGTGTGCCGGACGGGGAGTTTAACTCCAGCGGGAGTGCTTTGCCGATTTGTGGGTCGGTGCAGGGATTTGTATCTAACCTCGGCATCCCTGTGAGCGTGACATAAGCGTGGCTAATTCTGGTGTTGTTCGGTACTACCACAGTGAGGGTATTGTTGTAATTACAACCTGCCGGAGTTCTGAACTCGAACCGATACGACGTTTGATTTACACCCGGATTCGTTGGCACAAACTCAGCAGTCCCAAAGCACGTCGCACCTGCAACCCCATTCACCCAGTCAACCACCGAATTCTTAAGCGAACTCGTATAATAATCCCCCTCCTCCACAGGCGGCATCCACGCGTCCAGTATCGCAAGCGCGTCCCTGCCATACGTCTTGAGCTGGGCATCCACATGAAGTTCGGTCTGCGGCACAGAGAGTGTCACCGCGCTCACCACCAGATAAACCGTGCCAACCATCAAGAGAGCTGCTGCGAACCCTTCGAGCGTCTGGAGCTGAGCGCGATTGTCACGCAACATATCCCCTGCCCGAAGGATATTTCTTGGGCTCTCTGGTAATTCGCGTTGTAAGTGTCTCGTAGATGGATTGTGGTGGTGTGATATTAAGTGCTTAGAGATCACGAATTCCACGAATGAACGAATTTCACGAATGCTAAACCGGAATGAATTCATGCCATTCACCCATTCGTGATAAAAACTGATATAACTCGATAAAATTTCCGGTAAACACCTGGAACTAAAGTGCAGCGATTTGGATAAATGAGCAATTTCTTTATAAGTGTCGGTCACTGCAACGCGAGATACTAAAGACCCATTTCTTACTCGCAAACTATTCACCAAACTTTTCACAAAAGTTTGATCAAAAACCCTCGGGACACGGGGGGTCGCCCGTGAGTTTGAAAATATATATTCATACAAAAAAACGACCCCCACCCGGAGGGCAGTTTTTACTCGATTTTTTGTGAAAAAATCGCTTACCATATGCACACCACCAGCTTTGCGGATGGCATCGTGATATTACCCACCGACTCACCCCAGTCAGACCGATTGACCCACATATACGACACGTTACACCATGCAGCGTTTATTGTGATGTTGTTTGAGTCGCAGAGATAGCTATCGACCACGGTTTTGTTAAATGCGTGCCAGCCAGCGACGTAGAGACCGGAGATGCCGGATTCATTGTGTTTGTTGATGACTGATATATTGTTGTGTTTGATATTGTCCAGAGTAACGTCCACCCAGGCGTCTGCCGTCCGGTTTGCTTCACGAAAGTCACCTGGTCCAACCCTGATCACAAACGAACTCAGTTTTGGCAATATCAGGTCGACGCTTGATGTGTTGGTACTGGCACCGAGATTCAGGCACCGGGCTTCGGAATCACCCTCGATAGCCACCAGACGTTCTATCTTTTCGACTTCTGTTGTTTCCGGGATCTGGTTACCAATAGAGAGCGCGGGATGTGTGTTGTTTGGTATAAACATAGGCTCTGCGGTCGTCCCGTTCAGATGCTGCAGCGAGATATTGTATGCGTAGATCCGGGTGATGCTTAGCCCGAGCCGGTCCCTGATCCAGTTGTGCATCGTCTGGTTCGCGTATGCCGTGTTCAGCGCTTTTATCTTATTTTCACTCAAAACGCAGACCTTTCCGCGGTTCATCAGTTCTGAGAAGTTGCTTGGGTTGTGCTTGTTTGCCGCAAGCCCGATTCTACAGACATTATCGCGCGAAACATTCTCCCAGTCCGTGCCACCCTGACCGTTGCCGATATCATACCACCACCCGGCATCCTCTACCAGAATCATGCCCGTGCGGTATGCAACCGGCTGAAGATCGGTACTCTGGGTCTGGAACGGTGCAAAAATCGAGGGAATCTGCACCATGAGATAGGTGAGAGTGAGCATAAATATCACAACTCCGGTCAGGAAGTCGATGCTGCTCTGGGCACCCTCATTCGAATGCAAACGCCGAACTCCACCACTTTCCCACATTGTGATTATAATATGACCGCGAGACTATTAAATATTTGGGAGTTAATAAACACCTCACAAAACACTTCACATATCTATGATCGCATGTACCCTGCTTGCCCACGCTTCGAGTTGTACGCGCTCATCGCTTCCATGGATCAGGTTTATGTCAGTTTCAGCGAGGTGCATCGCAAGCCTTGCTGCAAGTTTACTGTCAAACCCCTTAGCCTCGGTAACCTTGCGCAGTTGCTCTGTAATATCCGCACCGCTTTCACCCATCAGCAGTTTGTCGATCTGTTTTCTCGCCGCTTTGAAATCCCCTGCCATCGCCGCATGTAACAGTTGCTCGACATCCTTTGGGGTGTGCTCAAGATTGATCTCGTAGATCGTGTTCGCATCGATCGTGTCATGCTTCACGCTTGCGATTTGGAGCGTCATGATCGCGCACGCAATGTCACCCTGCGCGTAGTATGCGATCGCATTGACCCCATCATCGGTGATTGGGACGTTCTCGGCTTCTGCTATATGCCGGACATGTGAGGCGACCGCATCGCTGCTTGCACGGTCAAAGAACAGGTTAAGCCCTCTTGATCGCAGCGGCGGTATCAGTCGGGGCAGATGCGTGGCAGACAGGACGAATCTGCACGTAGCCGAGTATTTTTCCATGATACGCCTGAGCGCATGTTGCGCATCCGGGCTTAATGCCTCCGCACTGTCGATGAACACCATCCGGAAATCGGCACCGATGGAAGCCATGCCCGCATATTCGTTGATGACCTCCTTAAATACACCGATTACGGTGTTACGTATCTTTTTCGGATCATTAGTCCCGATAATCCTGGTGAATCTTGGATCAGAGACGAGATATTTCTTTCCCTGGTCAAAGAAGTTGGATGCGTCGAATATGGCAAGGTTGCTCGCCCACTGTTCCCCATAAAGCATCTTCGCCAGAACAAGCACCGCGGATCTCTTTCCCGTGTTTTTTTCACCATACAATACCAGATGCGGGAGATTGTTCGATTCGATCAGGTGTAACAGGTTGGATTTAACGTGTTCGTGCCCAACGATCGCACCAAACGTCTTTGGTCGGTATTTCTCGGTCCAGATCACCGGTTCCATGCCCTCTCAGATTGATCGCGCTGGTATTAAAATGATGGCAGACCATAGAATAATCCAGAGAATAATCCATGAGATGGTTCATGTGAAGCCCCATAGAATGATAGTAAATCTACCAGAAAGGAAGAGACAATCATGGAATCAATAACAGGTAAAGTGCTGCGGACATTTCCGCAGGATACAAACACAGACGAGATCATTTCAGGTAAATACAAGTATGATGCGCTTGATCTGAACAAGCTCGCAGTCTTGAGGCAAAAGGCAGATATGAGTGAGCGATGATGATTAAGGACCCATACACGGTACCATATCAGGCGATATATGCAGTCTGCAATGACGATGACAGTCTTGTCGAGATCATAGAGTTTTCCCGCTGCTATGGCGGATCTGCGTGGGCACGGTACCATTATGCAAAAAGCCCTCTTGTGATCGGCACAAAGGTGATTGGAAACACCATCCGGTACCTCTGCAGGTCCGGTGGCTGCGATCTGACTCTTGAGGCGTCACGTGCGGCAGGTGGCATCAAGTGCATAGAAGTGCATGATAGCAGGGTCGAGATCACGTACGCGGGTCTTGGCGGCGGCGGAGTTGGAGCAACCTCGTGCCGTGCGATGGCTGACGGCGTGCTTGCGTATGATATCAGCGAGTCAGGTGGCGGAAAGGTCGGGAGCGGTACGATCACAGTTCCGAGGCGGAGCCGGCTGATCATCGGCATCGATGACACAGATTCAAAGGAGGTCGGCGCGACATGGTGCCTTGCGCACAACATCGCAGCCCTGGTGGATTGCGAAGCAGCGCGATACATATCACATTCGATTGTGCAGTTACACCCGGTGCCTGCAAAGACCCAGAACTGCGTCTCGACTGCACTTGAGTTCGCATGTATCGGCAGCGGCGCAAAACAGGTACTTGCCGAGATCCGGGATCTGCTGACCGAATACTCGGTATCAGATGAGACCGGGATGGTCTCGCTAACAGGTTTCGATGGGAATGTGCTCGATGATTACGGGCGATCATGCAAGAGCAGGACGCTTACCCGCGAGTATGCGATGGAATGCGCAAAAGATGCTGGCATAGATGTCTGGCTCGATGG
>JAUVEF010000187.1 GCA_030594905.1 Methanosarcinales archaeon | reverse complement strand
AGTCACTAAACCCCGGACTTAAGTACGGAGCCTGTACATAGCGATTCATCGTTCCGCGCATACGATTCCACGCGTTCTGATGGCATCATATTCCCGCCACTTCCAAATCTATAACCCGACTGAGCATGATAGACAACATCTGCAAAGCATGGCTGCTCTACCATGCACTCTCGATGTTGTAGGAATTGTTGTGTGGGCATCATACCCCATCTGTCATTTCATAGTCATGAATCTTGTTGTCACGGCGGTAGTTCTGAAACCCCCCTCCTCCAAGTGAGAAACGAGAAATGTACAGTGTTGACAACCTATTCGACACTTTATATCCGCGCAACCTATAACGCACCATGTCTATAAATTAAGTTGTCGCAACACTACTTTGACCGGGAAGACGCGGGGTGTTTTTCGCGTATTCCCAAGTCAACAGGTGGTGGCTGCACGATGCAACGTCATGGCTTTAACGCCGCGGGGTTCCCGCTTTTAGTCCAGGGTCCCTGTTCCGATACGCACTCCACGCCTCAAAGACGAGCCATATCGCAAGCACGAATATCGCGATACCGATTCCGGTCAAGAACCAGTTCTCTGACGCGATGTAGTTCTTGATGTTCAGCACCATCGCCGCCATCGCGGTGATCATCATGAAGATCAGCGGGATCAGCGTGTAGATGACCGGCTTCTTCGTCTGCATCAGATACATGGTAATCACAAGCAGAGTAAGTGCTGCGAGCAGTTGATTGGTAGTTCCGAAGACAGGCCACAGAATCATTCCGCCCATACCCGCCTCCTTTGCAAGCGCAAGCGCAAGCGCAGTGATAACAGCGATCGCACCTCCGATGTACCGGTTCTTGAGGCTGCTTATCTGGTAGTTACTGCCGATCTCGCCTATGACGTATCGCTGCAACCTTGTTGCGGTGTCGATGGTGGTCATCGCAAAGCTGACGACGATGACGGCAACGATTCCAACAGCGAACTCGGGTGGTACTCCACAGGCTGCGACAAAGCTCCCGGCACCGTCCACAAAGGCAGAGAGCTTTGGTACGAGCCCTGCTGCCGCGCTCCAGCTTGCGTAATGCTCGTTCCAGAGTGCCAGACTGGCAAACCCGGCAGTGCACGCTATAATAGCTATCGTTGACAGCGCGCCCTCTGCGAGCATGCCGCCATAACCAATCGCCTTTGCATGAGCCTCCTTATCCAGTTGCTTCACAGTGGTCCCTGACGAGACAAGGCTGTGGAATCCTGATATCGCACCACATGCGATCGTAACAAACAGGAACGGATAGATCGGCGGAGCACCTTCGGGGTGCAGCTGCACGGCAGGCGCAACCACCTCGGGGCGCAGGATCAGGAGTCCGAGGTACATGAGCCCCATGCCGATGAAGAGCTCATGCGCATTGATATGATCCCTCGGCTGCAGGAGCAACCAGACAGGGAGCACCGATGCTACAAACGAGTATAGCAGTATGATATAAATCCATGTGGTCAAACCGGAACCAAGGAACGTTTCCGGAAGTACGATCGGGTAGAGCACCCCGATGTAAATCGTGATATACATAACGATCAACGCTACAATGGTTGGTATTAGAACACCGATCCTTGTCCGGTAGATCAGGTATCCGACACCAACTGCAAGAACCATCTCGCAGGCTATTGGGATTACGGTTACCGGGTACCAGTTGAGCATCAGGGCGATCACAAGAGCGAAGACCGCGATCACAACGAGCAGCAGGAAGAACATGATCAGCAGGAACAGGTTCCTTGCCCGCTTGCCTATTATATTCTCGGTGAGTTCGCCGATGGATTTGCCCTGGTGCCTGAGCGAGACAACCAGCGCGCCAAAGTCGTGAACAGCACCAAGGAATATCGTTCCGAAGACGACCCAGAGAAACGCAGGGAGCCAGCCCCAGATTACCCCGATGGCTGGACCAACGATCGGTGCTGCGCCCGCGATGGACGCGAAATGGTGTCCGAAGAGGATTGATTTTAAGGTCGGCACATGATCGACACCATCCTCAAAACGATGTGCTGGTGTTTCTGCATCCGGGTTCAATGCAAAGATCTTCTCAGCAAGGAATGTTGCATAGAACCTGTATGCCAGAAGAAAACCAGCAAGTGACATAATCGCAAGTATTAATGCATTCATTGCACTTTCCTCCTCCAATGTTTAAGTATCGGCGATAATCTGGTAAAATCGGTTGTATATATATTTTTCGGTTGTTACCCGTCACCGGACGATTTTGTTTAATTAACCTCGACGCTATTCGATTTTTCTGATTTTAGTGGCTGGGGGTTTTGGCTTACGCAGGTGGCATTTTCGCATCGGTCGCAGACGTGTGTGCTTAGCTGAGGCGGAAAAACCACGAGATTTCACGCGATTGACGCAAGAAGATGGCAGTACATACAAGATATTGGTGATATGTTTCGCATTTTATATCCCGCCCCAGCATACGTTCTCGTGGAAATCTGTGTAATCTTGTGGTTGGCTAAACACGCACTCGCAGACCAAGGAACGGACACAAAATATTGACAAAACTCGTGCAAAACCCGATAGGCGGGTGGATACTACGAAAAACCAGTGTCAGGACTGCGGAACCAGAGATTTTTGCGGAAGTATTAAATAACATCAAAGTCATAAACCACTCATGAACGAGCGAATCGTCAGATGGATCGTTCCGATAATCCCAACACTGTTAATTGTTTCATGTGTCGTTGCAGCATTTGCAACCAATGGATGGGATGCAAAGGCAACATTCGTTGCAGAAGACCCTACAAAGATCGCAGAATCACTCACAAATTTTGGTCAGGCAACAGGATCCGAGCCTTTCAAGCTCAATAACTATTCCATCACTGGCAACCGCATCGCAGCCGAGATCGAGATAAACTCACCACTGAACATACCGGTTATAGTTGAAGAACTGTCGGTAGATGTTGGTGCCGGAGATGGTACCAGCACGATAGCCATCTCTGAACCGGCAACCATCCCTGCAAAAGGTTCTGCGAGCCTGAATCTGGAAGGTGTGCTCCCCGGCTCGAGGATTTCTGATCCGCATGATATACAGCTCTCAAGTTCAGGAAACCCGGATATCCGCGGCGTGAACATGAAACTCGATGTCGCAGGGATAAAACTTGAAATCAAGGAAACCGGAAACGCTACAGGGGGTAACATCTGATGGTTGAAACGAATCATAGCATCCGAG
>JAUVEF010000148.1 GCA_030594905.1 Methanosarcinales archaeon | reverse complement strand
CCGGCACTTCGCGGCGCAGTGATCGGCGTCGTGGTGAGCATGGCGATGGCGATCTTCAGTACCGATGGGATGCTGGCGCTTCTTGGATTCGGGCTGGTGTACGGTGTTCTGATCGACGTCGTAACATCAAAGATGTTATAGCATATATAATAAAAAAAGGTGAGAAAAATGCCAGTATGTAGTGACTGTAAGTTTTACAAGCCGATAGACGATACGGTGGGCGACTGCTTTGGCATCGAGGTTCATGGCGCCAAGACGTGAGCAATCGTCTGGTAAACGCACATAAGCCAAAAGGCTGCTGATTACGCGACTTTCCGAATACCCCCAAGGTTCCAGGTTCATCCAACCCGATACGGCATTTCTGCGCCTTCCGGGATTGAGTGGATATATTGCGCCCTGAATTCAGGGTTTCGCATCATGCAATAGTCTGCTGCTCCTTTGTATGCCGGATGCTTGCCGATCCGCTTCCAGACATCGATAAGCTTCTCTTCACACACATTTCCGAATGATAGTGGCGTGTAGGCGCAGGGAAGCACGTCTCCGGCGGCGGTTACATGCATCCAGCGTCTGCCGGCAAAGCAGCCAAACAGATCAGGACCCATAAAATACGGAAAAGCTGTGACCCTCGGACCATCTGGTTGGCTATTGATCCGTTTCTGAAAATCCTTAAGCCTGGAAACGTCGCCCGACGTGATCACCTCGTCCTCGTGATCCATCCATCTGCCGACAGCGATGATCTCGTACAGCGAGACCTCGTGCACGCCGAGATCACAGGCAAGCGAATAGAAATCATCCAGATGATCAATATTTTCCGGCGAGACCACCACAAACATGTCCACGAGTAGTCCCGCTCCAAGCGCATTTGCAATCCCGCTTGTGGCGTCATCAAATGCGCCGGCGCGCCCCCGCATCCGGTCATGCTCAGAAGCGTTATGGCCATCGAGGCTGACCCTGACCGCGTACATGCCGGCATTCTTTAGCTCGCAGGCAAGCGATTCCGAAAGCCCGTACCCTGATGCGAATGATGTTGCGATTGCCCTCTCTTTGTCCACATGCGCCACCATCTGCGTGATGTCTTTCCGAATCATCGGCTCGCCACCATCAAACGAGATCAAGTAGGTGCCAAGATCGAGCGTCTGATCGATCACGCTCTTGACCAGTGAGAGCGGCATTTCTGCACCGCTGACATCCGATGCGCCGCAGTGGATGCAGTTGTTCGGGCAGCGCGTCGTAATCCCGATCGAGGTCTGGTCCGGCACACGCTTTCTTAACAGCGCATTCACCTCTGCCGAGATCATCCTGTCGAACACGACGCCTGGAACCGGGGGGATCCACGTCGAGAAGACGAGCCGACCTTCCTCACTTAAAACAGGCTTTTCATTGGCGAAAACCCGGTTTATCTTTTTGATAATCGGTTTTGCTGGCAGTGCGAGCACACCTTCGGCATCGAGTTGCACCTTATCGTTGCGTGCGGTTACGTTTAGTTTCAGCAGGGGGTTTTCATAGACGCGCATCGCGGGTATTTCTGACAGAAGGTTATCAAAAACTTTGGTGCCTGTTTGGCACCCGTTTCCAAGGTCTTTAAAATACACGGATTTTCAGATGGTGTTTGGAGGACGTTTGGGCGATACACAACAGTCCCGGTTTCCCTGACGTCTCCGGCTTTCCCAATTGCTCAACATATAGGAAAGTATAAAAGCAAACCCCACCCGAATGCCACATAGATCGCTATGAAGACGGTGGCGTGGTTGAGAAAGTATAAAAGCAAACCCCACCCGAAGGGCAGTTTTTGATAAAACTTTTGTGAAAAGTTTTCTCGATAGCTTTACAGTCCCCCCGCCAGAATACCGGTGCATGAAATTTGTGGTTGGAATCACGGGCGCATCAGGTGTATCGTATGGAATACGCCTCCTCGAAGTTTTGCAGGGCAGAGTGGACACATATCTAATCCTCTCGAGCGCAGCGCGCCAGATCATCGAGATTGAATCAAATATTAGTATTCAGGCAGTCGAATCGCTCGCCGCCAGCGTTCTGGGCGAATACGATTTCACAGCACCTGTTGCGAGCGGATCACACCTCTTTGATGGTATGGTGGTCGTGCCGTGCAGCATGAAAACACTTGGAAGCGTGGCAAACGGCATATCAGATACTTTGATCGCGAGGACTGCTGATGTCTGTCTCAAGGAGGGCAGAAAGCTGATTTTAGTCCCGAGAGAGACCCCGCTTAGTATGATCCATATCGAGAACATGTTGCGTGCAAAACGCGCCGGTGCGGTGATTCTTCCGGCGTGCCCGGGATTCTACCAGAAGCCAGAGACCATCAGTGACGTGATCGAGATCATCGTCGGGCGGATACTGGACCAGATCGGCATCGGGCATGAGTTGTATGAACGGTGGGATTGATTAATACTCGATCAAAACCATATTTACATCATGTCCAGCAATTTCGAGCAGATATTTGCAGAGCATCCGGAATGGTTTGGCGAATGGTATGAGCCAGTGGTTATCCTGATTTTTCTGATTGCGCTGGTGCTTATAATTCCATACATATACATCGAACTGTTTGAAGATTATGTGAAACAGCTTTTTGGCAAAAAGGGATAGGTTGTGCGAACCATCAGGATTACACGCCTTACATCAGGATGCGAAGTCATTGATGATCTGCTCGGCGGTGGATTTGAGAATGGCGTGGTGACACAACTGTTCGGCGCTCCCGGAACCGGTAAGACAAATATCTGCCTTCAACTGATCATCGAATGCGTGAAGAGTGGAAAAAAGGTTGTGTTTGTCGATTCGGAGGGATTTTCCCCGGAGCGGTTCGAACAGATTGCTGGCAGCGACGCGTCAGACATTGCAAAGGACGTGTTCGTATATGAGCCAATAAATCTTGATCAGCAGTACTCCAATATAAAAGAACTTGATAAAATCGTCAAAGAGAATGTGGGGCTCATTGTGCTTGACTCTGCCACCACGTTCTACCGGCTTGCGCTCGAAAACGGAGATAATATGTCGCTGCGCCGGGTGCTCGCAAATCAGGTTGCACACCTGCACAGAATCGCACGAAAGTACGGCATTGTGGTTGTGATCACCAATCAGGTCTATGCAGACGTCGGTTCTAATGAATTGTGCGCGGTTGGCGGAACCATGATCGAGCACCTCTCAAAGGCAATCATCCAGCTCGAGCATCTCGGTACAGGCAGGCGCCGGGCAACCATCCGGAAGCATCGGTCACGACCAGAGGGCGTCTCCTGTGAGTTCCTGATCACCCAGCAGGGCGTGCAATAGTGCAATGATCGACGCTGTAAGCCTGATGCGGACGATCGGACTGATCATAGCCGGCGTAGTGATTGCAAGCATCATCGTTGAGACCAACATCCTTGCCAGATTCAGGGTGTTCACAGCAGGGTTCTGCAGGATATCGAACCTGTCACACGGGTCTGTGACATCGCTCATCACATGCATCATGAGTTCAACCGGCGGAAAGTCGATGCTTGCCGAATTCTACAACCGGGGCGAGGTTGGCAGGACAGAGACCACACTAACAATCCTGATGAGCACGTTTCCAGTCGTGGTCGGCGAATCGCTCTTCAGGGTACACGCGCCGATTGCAATCGTGCTGCTCGGACCCGCGGTTGGTGTGGTCTATGTCGGGCTTACGCTCTTCTCTGCTTTCCTGCAGACGGCTGGCGCGCTGATCGTCGCAAGGATCGTGCTTCCAAAGACCGAGTGCGATCTTAAAGATGGAAATCCGCTAAAGCGGGAGCCGATCAAATTTAACAGAAAAACCGTCTCAATCGGGATAAAACATGCGTATCCAATGCTCAGGAAGATTGTTCCGATCCTGATCGTCTCAATGCTCGTGATCGGGGTGTTGCTCGATCTTGGCGCAGGCGTTTACATCGCGGGAGCGTTCGCACCGATCCTGAACCTGCTGGGGCTGCCAGGCGAGGTTATCTACACGCTGATCGCACAGTTCATGCACTTCACTGCGGGCTACGCAACGATGCATGCGCTGCTGCTGGAGGGGGTCGTCACTGAGAAACAAGCGATTCTAACACTTCTTGTTGGAAGCATGGTTGTCATAACGATG